>JAUPKS010000103.1 GCA_030837315.1 Planctomycetota bacterium | reverse complement strand
TAGATCGGCCATAACACACCCCAAACCCCTCTTTTTAGAGGGGAGCTATAAAGTCGCTGCCAAAGGCAGCCTAATTAAATTTTAAAAATTGGCTTTATTTTCAGACAAATAATTTATAGAATTTCTTTCTTTAAGTCACAAAATATGCAATTCAGCACTGGCGCTGAAACATTTAACACCGCTGGATAAAGCATCGGTTTATTGATTCATTTCAATGTAGAGAGGTAAAAAGGTGGAAGACAGTAAATCAAGTAATAATAGCAGGAGAAGATTTTTGAAAATTGCATCTCACGCCATAGGGGGCACCCTGGCAGCAGGCGTTGTGGCACCCGTCGTAGGACTGGCAATACACCCATGGATGAAAGATACCGTGTATGGAACAGAAGACTTTATCAATATCGGTAAGGTTGATGAATTTCCCGTCGGCGTCCCCAAGAAGATGACCATTACCTCTTCAAAGATGGATGCGTGGAATATTTTTGAAGGGTTGGTTATGGGTTCTGTATGGGTAATCAGAAAGGAAGATAATTCGCTCAATGTATTTTCTACGAATTGCCCGCATCTCGGGTGTGGTATAAACTGGGGAGAGGATGTAAAACAGTTTCTATGCCCGTGCCATGAAGGTGTATTTGGTATCGATGGTAAGACAATATCGGGGCCTTCCCCTCGTGATATGTATAGTTATGAAACGAAAATTGAAAACAATACCGTTTTGGTAAGTTATAAAAAGGTGATATGAACACAATGCGTAAATGGATAGAAGATAGAACCGGATTAAGCAATCTGTTGAAGGTAATGCTGGATGAACCTGTCCACGGCGGGGCGAAATGGTCATATATATTTGGAAGCGGCCTGGTATTCCTTTTCATTCTCCAGGCAGTTACCGGAATCGTAATGGCCAGTTTTTATTCACCCTCTTCAACATCAGCGTGGGGAAGCGTTTATTATCTGCAACACAAAACATCCTTTGGTTGGTTTGTGCGTGGTCTGCACCACTTTGGGTCAAGCGCCATGATGATATTAGCTCTCGTGCATATGTTCCAGGTGTTTATCTTTGGCGCATATAAAAAACCACGCGAGTTGAATTGGATTTCCGGAGTAATTCTCCTCTTGTTCCTTGCAGGCTTTGGTTTAACCGGGTATCTTTTGCCCTGGGATCAGAAGGGTTATTGGGCTACCCAGGTTGCTACGAATATTATGGGTACCATTCCCGTCATTGGGAAGTACATTAAAATAATAAGTCAGGGCGGCGGCGATTACGGGAATTTTACCATTACGCGTTTCTACACCCTCCACGTATTCTTATTACCGCTCTCGCTTGTCTTTTTCCTCTTTATCCACATAGCGCTCTTCCGGAAGCACGGTGTCACTCCGTACTGGAAAATGCGTGAGGAGGTAATGAAAAACCGGGTCGACCCCTTCTGGCCGGATCAGGTGTATAAGGACGTTGTATTTGCCATCGGGATGTATGCAGTACTTGCTGGATGGGTCTTCTGGAATAAAGGGGCAGAGCTCAATTCACCGGCCGATCCCGCGTCGAATTATCTTGCCAGACCGGAATGGTACTTTTTATTCTTATTCCAGCTCTTAAAATATTGCCAGGGGAAATTCCTGATTGTAGGCACCGTCATTGTGCCCGCGCTTGCCTTAACTTTCTTATGTGTGCTTCCATTTATCGACAGAAATGCATCACGATATCCATCGAAAAGGATACCGTTTTTTGGCGCTGTATTCTCCGGATTAGCAGGAATTATTGCATTAACTATTCTCTCTATTCACCACGACAACCATGATATACACATCATTCATCAACGGGAAGACGCCGAGAAACAGACCGCAAGGGCAGTAAAACTGGCGGCAAGGGGGATACCTCCGCAAGGAGGAATGTCTATCTTCCTCAATGACCCCGTGTCTCTTGGCGAAAAGATTTTTAAAGAAAGTTGTATTGGTTGTCATATGGTAAAGGGAGAAGGTGGGGAAACAGGTCCCGATTTTACCGATTTTGGTTCCCGGGAATGGGTATCGGAACTGTTAAAAGATCCCAAGGGCAAGAAATATTTTAAGGAATTTGGAGCTATGCCTCCGGTAAAACAGCCCGATGAATCACTCCGGGATATGGCAGAATTCTTGTTAAGTCAATCGGGAGGTTTACACAATCAAAGCGCCGACAGGCTGGAAAGGGGAAAAGCACTGGTTCTCAAGGGAAATTGCGTCATCTGTCATCCTATTGGTGACAAAGATGCAAAAAAGGTTGCTCCAAACCTGACAGGGTATTTATCTGAAGAATGGCTGAAGGAATTTATTAAGAATCCATCCGACCCCAAATTCTACGGCACACGGAATAAGATGCCCGGTTTTGACAAGCTTTCTGAGAGGGAACTGGATGCGCTTATACAATATTTGATTTCTTTGTCAAAAGATCGGATTCTCGTTTCTGAAAAGGAAGAAGGAAACAAGAAGAGAAAATACGTCTTTGGCCAAACCGCTCCGAGGGCAATAACTGCTTTTAAAAGTAAGACTTGAGCAAAGTCTAATAGAAAAGCTACGAATACGTTGATATATAAGTGTCATTGCAATGAAAGCATTGGGGGATCACCTATTGACACGAGATGGCTAGAATTTGACGGGGTGTTTTACCGCGTTACATCAAGAGGCACTGCAATAGAACTTATATTTATTACTGATACAAATCGTATTCTGTCTCGTTATAGACAGCAAGATTAAAGACCTGACCGTATGCCGTGTATAACGTATGACTTGTCGGTTTAAGTCCGACCGTGGGAATTCGGCAGTTCACCCACGTAGCTTGAGGGAGGAGTCGGGGGTAATCCGAAGCTCTGAGTTCCCTGACAAAGGTTCATTTAGTGAGCCGAGCAAACCTGCGGGTTGCAGCGAAAGCGAACCTACAAGTAGCCGCATAACTTAATAAGAAGTTGCCGACCCTGTGGTCAAAAGAGGAAGGCTTCCATACCTACGATAACGATAATTGCCAGAACCAGTAGGTGGACTTCCGGGGTAGCACGGGAGACCCTTGCAGATGCTCAACAGGAGAGCAACCTGTGGATATAAGGGAACGAAATTACATCGGGTTTGTAAAGTGAGTCTGAGTCGCCCATGGTACAGCATGTAACTCAAGGACAACATAACCTTGAGAGAGGGAAGGGGCGATGCTTTCACCACGTTTCTTAAGGAGAGAAGTAAAGGAGATTGCGTAAATGCTGAAAACTCCGGAAAAGATTCAGTATTTCCAGCGGAAAACTATACCAGAAGGCCAAGCAGGAGACTGCGAAAGCCTGTGGAAGAAGATAATTGGAAGGCCGTATTCGGGAAAACTGAACGTACGTTTTGATGAGGGGGAGTTGGAAGTAGAGCGTGGTTAGGCTCGTGAGGTAATGTCAGACGAAAGAGACAGAAACAGATATGCCAAACCTAAACCACTAAACCAGTTCCCTACTCTACCCAAGACCTTGCAGAGCGCGGTCAACTCTAGAATCTGTTCTTCGGTGTAGGCGTGGGGCATGAATCACTTCAGGAGGTTGTCAGCAATGAGCTTAAATATCTTGCCCTCGTATTCGACCAAATCAGACTCAGATACTTTCACGGATGGCCTTCCCTTTTGGCTGGGATGCGAGACTGCATTGAAGTTCCGGCGGTCGTAGAACTTCATAATCAGCAGTTCGTCGTCTATTCCAATCCCGCTGAGTTTCTTGATCACGTCTTTGGCGGTTGCGGTGTCCGGTAGCTTGAACTTCAGCTTGCAGATCTCATGGAACAGATTGTGAAAGTGATTAAAGGCGATGTCCCACCGTTTATTCCATCGTTCGTAAACGTATTGCTTCAGAGGCTGAATCAGCGTCTGCTTGTCCGCAAACTGCTTAACGACTGTCTCAATCAACTTCTCGTAATCTGAGAATGGCGGGTAAAGAAATATTCCCTTCTTCATCTTCTCCAGCGCCTGTTCCCGGCAAATCCGGCGATACACTTCGTTTTCGCTACCAGGCTTTGCCAAAGAGAAAAAGCACAGGAGGTATTTCCCATAGTTGTCGCGCTCAAGTTTCGCTGAAAACTTCTGCACCGGCTTTTTTACATGTGACAGCGCAATGCCTTGTGCCAGTGCTGCGAGCATGATGTGAATGTGGCGTTTGTCCCCAAGGTTTATCGCCTTCAAGAGAAACTGATCCAAGAACGTGTAGAAGGGCTTCGCGCTGTTCTTTTTGAGCAAGAACAACGCATTCACGATATTGATTTGGTCCGCGGTCAGTTCAAAGTCCAACGGCTTCAGGATTCCTTGAAGTTCTGAGACGTTGCTCCCCTTGAATACATACGCTTGGAAGTTTGGCGCGAGGATGAACTTCAAACTCTCCCGCTCTTGTGAATCCAGCTTGAAATCAAATCGATCCTCATCATTAAACCGAAACTTGGCGAGGGCATCTTTGAATTGACCGAATTGCTTTTTTATATCGCTTGACGAGGCGGACGCCTTTTCGGTTTCCTTCGTTTCTTTCTCGACCGGCACGGGGCTAGAAATCGCCTTCTTAGAGTATTTGATGAACTCCGCCTTTTTCGTCGGTGTCTTGATGATTTCCCGAACCGTCTTCTCCGGACTGACGTTCAAGTTCCAATTGTTGAACAGCCAGCTTGAAATCCCCTATTCGATGGTGAGCAACTCGCGGTAAATCTCGCGCTTCGGTGTCCCGTCGGTGGCTTTGAGAATCACATTAATGTCGTCCACGTACCGCACAAGGCTCTTAAACTGCAGGTGAGCTGACTGAGCGAGCTTCGGGATTTCGATGTCGAATGGTATCAAATACAGATACCCAAAGTAGTCGGAAACGAAATTCTTCCTCCCTTGCGGGATGCCCTGCTTCTTCTGCATCAGCGATTCGAGGTAAAACTCGAAAACACTCGCTGAATCTTTAGAAATGCTGTGCTTCTCTAGGCTGGATTCCGGCGCAAAGGTTCTGAGTAGGCCAACCAGCTTTGAGTGAAAAATGGTTTCAAAGTAACCGCTGATGTCGAATTGCAGGATCACATCCCTTGGCCCAATTTCTGTGTTCAGCTTGTCAACAAATGCGTTGTATTCTGCCTTGTAGTCGTTTCGGGCGGTCCACTCGCCATCCTTGTAGATGAATTTGGTGGGGTAGTAGGCGAACACGCGTTTTCTTTTGAAGTCTAGCTGTTCAATCACTTGCGAGCAGCAATCAACAAAGACCAGGCCGATAGCATTGAAGCACACCATCGCCGGAACGGAGAAGAATCGGTATTCACGGACTCCCGTCAGGCGCTTCGGAATGGAAACCACATCGGAGGCAAAGAACTCCGGGAGTGCATAAACCAGGTCGTTGGCGATGTAGTTCTTGTGATAGGTCTTGATGTTGCTGTCAGACAACGAGAGCAGGCGCTCCTTGAGCAACCTGAAGTTGACATCATGAATGAAGTGTTCGCTGCGGCAATAGTTCTGGCAGATGTGAAAGGCATTAAGAAAAAGTTCCTCCGAAACGATTTCGCCGATCTTTTTCATGGCGTAATTTCTCCAAGATTGACTTGCTCTGACAGCAGACGCTGAAGAAGGGTGTTTGTGGCCAAACCTTCATTATTCAATAAAAAATATAAAGGACAAAGAACCGATGAATTTATATTTTAGCTCTTTGTAATTAATTCTTCATCTACCTTTTCAGCGAGTAATACTTTTAAAAGAGATTGATACGGAACGTCTCTTTTGTTAGCCAGTACTTTTAATTTTTCAATAAGTGATTCTGGCAATCGTATAGATATTGTCTTCGTAGTAGGTTTTAAATTTGGAAACAATGTTCTCTTTGCTTTTGAATAATCAATATATTCTGTAGAATCATGCGTTGACCAAAATTCACGCTCCTCATCTTCCGTCTTAAATTTCGGCATGCTTTTCAGTTTGCTCATATATTTTCCTTTCTTTCCTGTTCATATCCCTTGCGGATATTACCCTTATCTTTTCATTCCTTATGGTAAATACCAGGAATAATGGTCGCCCGCTACTCGTCTTACCCAGAGCATAATAACGTGGTTCTTTTATAGAATGTGGTTCATCTATATTCACCACAAGAGGAACGTTAAAAAAAACTTCCTCACATTCAACATGAGTAACACCGTGACTTTCCCAGTTCTTGGTAATGTTACCTTCGTCCCACTCAAAACCATTAATAGTGGATAGTATATTCATATTTGTATATCACGAATATATACGCATAAGCATAATCTGTCAATATAGAATTTCTCTTGAAATCTCAAATATAATGCTAAAAATACCCTTTTAAGAAATGGCATTTAAAAGGTCATAAATTGGGTCTTCGGCAACTTTTTATGCAACCGAGACGGTGGTGCTACCTGCTTGAATTTCCTTAACGTCAAAACTATCTTGTACTCAGAGGGAAGATGGTCGCATCTTAAATCTTGATTCCGCTGGAAAACCCCCCTTTTCTGAAAATGGGCAGTTGCAACATGCCACAGTGCAAGGACTTTAAAAAGCGCGTTTTCTCAAAATGGCACTTTTTCAGCGGAATCAAATCTTAAATAATTGGCTAGAAATCCCCATAATAACGCAATAGGCAACACGCATAGTCAGATACTTCAAAGAACTTGCTCAGTACACGTTGAGGATTCCGACGACACCATACCTAAGTATTGATTTTGGGAACCCGAAGGGGTCATGTCGTAATCATTTCATATCACGATAACTACACTACCAATTCTCCAAGTAGATAAAAAATTCTCTTTTGATTCACATTAGAATTATGTTGAAGATACTATCGTAGATATGTAAGATTGCCATTTAGCAAAGTTTTGTAGGGTGGATTAAGCGCAAGCGAATCCTCCGTTTTAAACTAAGAGGTACGATAATAATTGAAAAATTGGAGGTATTAACCATGAATGCAATAAAAGGCATATATCACGATGGGGTGATTGAATTGATCGAAAAGCCTGAAACGCAGGAGACATCAGAAGTTCTTGTAATATTTCCTGAAAAAAAGAAAGGAATATCAAAAATCGGTGGGCTCTTTAAAAATCATGGTATAAATTATGAGGAAATTGAAGAAGAGCTAAAAAAACTGACCCGGGATTCCCAAATGCACATATTGGATGAGACCGGTGATTAGACATGAATAAATATGTTATAGACACGCAGGCAATAATTAAGTTTTTAAATGGTCAGAAAGTAATAAATGACAATATTGACCAGATACTAAAAATGACAGATGAGGGGAAAAACATTATTATCATCCCATCTGTGGTGATCTTTGAGATTGGGTATCTACACGAGAAAAAGAAAATCCCTATTTCTATAGCGGATGTGGGGAAAATTATTAATAGTTCTGTTAACTATGTAGAAGAAAAATTATCCATAAATATAATCAAATCAGCCTTTGAAATAACAGATATACCGGAACTCCACGATAAGTTGATTGCCGGGACAGCCCGCTACCTTAATTTGCCACTAATCACTAACGACCCTGTTATTCTACAAAGTAGTTTTGTCGAGTGTATTAAATAAGTAAGTCGTCGTGTTAAGAGATTGTGAAAACTATACGATAGCGGTATCCTCATTTACCCTATTTTCCTCAAACCTTCGGCAATCCGAATATTTTCGGCATGCCATGTTGGAAAGGCTGCCGCTATCGAACCCACGAAATATGGTTTTGGTGTAACCAATCCAAGGACATTCTCTCTGTGTAAAGGCAAGTCCTGAACACGGTAGTCTCATTAAGAAAGGAAACCTTTTTTTGCAATATGATTACTCATTTTTGATGTTCAAGATGAAGCCTTTTTGCAATAGATGTCCTATATCAATGGCAGGTAAAGGTGGGCTGTAAATGTATCCCTGGATATTGTTGCAATGGAGTTCACGCAAAAAGGCAGCCTGATCTTTGTTTTCAACGCCTTCGGCTACTACCTTCAGTTTGAGACTTTCAGCCACAGCGATAATAGCTGTGACAATTGCCGCATCATCCTGGTTTGTAGTAATATCCCGGACAAATGACCGGTCAATCTTGATCGTGTCGATGGGAAATCGTTTCAGGTAGCTCAGAGAAGAATATTCAGTACCAAAATCATCAATAGAGAGGGATATCCCAAGCGCCTTTAGTTCCTGAAGCGTCGTAAGGACATCCATGCTGTTTTGCATAACAATGCCTTCGGTGAGTTCCAGTTCCAAATGGTGTGGGTCGAGGCCTGTTGCCTGCAACACCCTTGTGACTATGTTCACGAGGTTTTGTTGTTTAAATTGACGCACCGAAAGGTTTACGGTAATGCGGAGCGTTGAAAACCCTGCATTGTGCCATGCCTTGGCCTGGGCACAGGCTGTCATCAGTACCCATTCGCCAATTGGTAAAATGAGACCCGTTTCTTCGGCAATAGGAATGAATTTGGCTGGATAAATCATCCCCAGATTTGGATGCTGCCAACGTGCCAGGGCTTCCATACTCAAGATTTGTCCCGTGTTCTGATCTACAAGTGGCTGATAATACACTAACAGCTCCCCTCTTTCCAGCGCCTTTCTCAGGTCATTTTCCAGCGTCAACCTTTCAAGGCTATTAATGTTCATATCCTCCATGTAAAACTTAAAGGTGCCCCCGCCATGCTCTTTAGCCTGATACATGGCAATGTCTGCCTTTTTGATCAGGCTGTCTGCATCTTCTGCATCTAATGGATATATGGCGATACCCAGGCTGGGGGTGACGTGTATTTCGCGACCCTCAAGCCGAAAGGAAGAGGACATGGCATTGACAATTTTTTGTGCTATAAGGGCTGCGTCCTGCGGATGCTCAATATCCGGGACAATGAAGGTAAATTCATCTCCGCCAAGTCGCGACACGGTATCTCCTTCACGTACACAGCCTCTCAGCCGTTCTGCTAAAGCATGAAGCACTAAATCACCAAAGGCGTGTCCCAGGGTATCATTGATGATTTTGAACCGATCCAGATCGAGAAAAATGATTGCTGTTAGCCGTTTATTGCGGTGTGCATGGATCATTTCCTGTTGCAGACGATCACGAAACAGGATACGGTTAGGCAGATTGGTTAGTGTGTCGTGGTGCGCCATATGGATGATTCGTTCTTCGGACGCCTTTTTATCAGTAATATCTTCATGTATGGCAACAAAATGGCGTACTTTTCCGGCATTATCCAGAAGCGGAGTAATGGTCTGGTTTACGATATAAAAGTTGCCTTCTTTATGACGATTGATGATTTCTCCATGCCAGACCTTTCCTTCAAGCAGGGTCTGCCATACCTGCTGATAGAATGATGGCTCATATTTACCTGACTTGAACAGGCGTGGGGTATGGCCGTGAACATCTTCCCGTGTATATCCACTCAGTTTGATAAATGCTTCATTGGTCCATGTGATATGGCCGTCAGAATCGGTAATAAATACAGCATTGGCTACCGCTGCCATTGCGGCGCTATGCAGACGTAGCTGCTGTTGGTCTTCTGCTATCAGCAAGGTTACGCTAATACGTGCGGCCAGATTTTCCAACAAACGAACCGTTTCTGTATCAAAGGTTTTAGATATCAGGGTATACAGGTTAAGCGTGCCGAGCACCTTATTTTGAACGCTTAGGGGGACAACAATGAAGGATTGCAATCCATACTGAAAAGCTCGTTTCCGGCAGAGTCGAAAAATAGATTCTTGTGTGTCGACGGTCTGTGTTTTCCCCGTACGAATTGCACTGCCCACCAGACATTCATTCTCAGGATCCCTGTCCCATCGTACTTTGAGATCGTTAAGATAGGCAACATGGGTACCGGCTTGTGCAGAAACACTAACAGTACCATCTTCTTCCTTTATGCCGATCCAGACCAGAGGATAAGAGAAGATGTCAATAAGACGTGTGCATACATAAGGCAGGATAAAGTCCTGTGTTTGTCCTTGTAACACTAATTGATCGATTTCATGAAGCAACGTATCAATAGCCTGGATTCTTTTGTGCTCTGTGATATCGGAGACTACACCCATTATGCCGTTAATAGTGCCTTGTCCATCATGCAGGGGTGCCGCAGAGATGCTCATGTCAATCGGCGAGCCATCTCGCTTCTGCCGACGTACCTCAACGTCCGTAAATGATTCACCACGCAACACCCTTTCGATCAACGCCAGGAACTCTTCGCGCTTATCTTTGGGAACGATTGGGAGGGGGTGGTTGAGTACCTCTTGTTTGTTCCATCCGAATATGCGTTCAGCCGCATGATTCCATAGAGTAACATTTCCCTGTGGATCAAGTGCAATAATAGCCAGTGGTGAGGCTTGAATCAGCGCCTGAAGAGTTTCATTAGTTTCACGAAGTGCTTCTTCTGTACGCTTGAGATCGGTGATATCAGTAGCTATTTCGAGCCGAACGATACGGCCATCACTCCACTTTATTGCCTTATCGGAAATTGAGTACCATCGTTTGTTGACGGTATTTTGGAATTCCCAGGAGTAAATACCTGCAGGACTTCCATTCGTATCGAGAAGTTTATCATTCGTACAAAAATTACACTGATTTGACTGATTTGACTGAAGCACTTGCCAGCAGATTTTCCCCTCTATATCTCCGAAAATATCCTGTAAGCATTTGTTTGCATAAAGGATTTCGTATGATTTCATGTCTGCAACATAAACCACGGCATTGAGACCGTTCAAAATTGAGATGACGTGTTCACGAGATTCATTGAGAACCTTTTCCAGGCGCTTACGGTTTGTAACGTCTCTGGCAATACCGATAGTTCTGATGATATTTCCTATTCCATCTCTTAAATGAAAATTCCTGTATTCGCATATCGTGCCGGTATTTTTAAAACTGAGTTCAAATTGAAGGATTTCTCCTTTTGTTGTCCGGGAATGAATATCCATTGCTTTTTTCAGGTTTTCTTCATCAAAAAGGGGCGAGAATGATTTTCCAAAGAATTCTTCAGGCTTATGCCCGGCAAGTTTTTCAAATATCTTGTTTACATATAAAATATTACCTTGTGTATCAGTAATATACGCAAGGTCTCTTATTTCAGAGAACAGCATTTTGAAAATTTTCAGTTCTTCGTTGCTCTTCTCGTTTTCTGTAATATCTACGAAAGCTGTGCCCACACAGTTGTTGGAAAGTGGGAAGGCCTTGACCGAAAAGACGCCATTCAGATTGCCCTTGTCAATAAAATGATCCTCTTTCAGGTCCTTTACTTTCCCGGAACGGACAACTTCTGCATAAATCTTTGGGACTTCTGTCCCGATGAGGTCAGGGAAGCTTTCTGCTATGGTCTTTCCAATGAGATTCCCCGCTGCAAGTCCGGTAAATTGCATTACAGCAGTATTGGCGGCAATAACTTTGTAGGTTTTTACATCGTCAATAGTTTCCAAATGCCAGACAACCAGGCCGATTTGTATATTGTTTAAAATCTCTGCATAGAGCCGAATGTTCTCCTCTGCCCGTTTGCGTTCGGTGGTGTCTCTGAAGACACTCTGAACGATTTTCTTATTACCCGAAAAAGTAACACTGGCATGTATTTCGACAGGTATTTTATGGCCATTTTTGTGCTGAACATATAGGTCTTTTGTGAAAGCCTTAACGGTTTTAACGTGATCTTCAAGTGTCTTGGTATACTGTAATATTTCTTCTTCGGGGTAAAGTTGTGTATGATGTATGCCAATGATCTCTTCGAGAAGATATCCAAACAAGTCTTCTGCCCTTTTATTTGCATCGATAATTATGCCCGATTCTGCATCGGTGATAAAAATAGCATCAGTGGTAGTATCGAGGAGTTTGCGATATTTTATTTCAGCGTCACTGAATGTTTCATCATATTGCTTATATTCCGTGACATTCTCTGCCGTACCATAGATATGAATGACACGCCCCTGTGCCTCTCCCCAAACCGGCTGGGCATAATCGCGCAACCACAGTATCTCACCGTTTTTGGTGATTATACGAAATTTGATTATGTTTGACTGGCCAGAAAGCAAACGATTGTGGTGCTGGGAGAAGACAGGTATGTCGTCAGGATAGATGAGACTATGCCAGCCACCACGCACATTTACTTCTTCAAAGGTGTATCCCGTAATGACGGCAAAGGCTTCGGTCGCGCATTCGTAGAAGAGGGCACCATCAGGTTCAACGCGGAAAGTGTATGCATAGTCGGCGATAGATTCAGCACGATACCGTTCCTGAGAAACATTGCTTTGTTTATTGACTACAGTATGCTCTCTGCCTAACCTGGACTTCTTCAGGCTCTCCTTCACCACACCTGGCAAACGGTGCATGTGTTTCTTGGTGAGATAGTCACTCAGGCCAGATTTCATCCCCTCGACGGCGATTTCTTCGCTCCCGTTATTGGTTATCATGATTACGGGTACATACGGGAAACGGTTTTTGGTCGTTCTGAGAATCCACAATCCGTCGGTCCAGTTCAGGAGACGGTCGGTGATTACCACATCGAAGCCACCTCGATCAATAGCCTCATCAAACTCCTCCCGTTTGATTACTTCGAAGAACTCTAAGCCATAAAATTCCTTCTGTAGCCCATATTTGATCCGTTCTCGATCATCCTGGTTGTTGTCAAGAATCAGAAATTTCATGGTTCACCTTTGATGATAGATGTGTTTGTTTTGGAAAAACACAAAATAAGGTCGGGGCTGGAATTCTTTGTTAACAATACACATGGTTTTTTTGAAGTACATACAAAAAAAGCCTTACTGCCGAAAATAATTCAATAACTATTTTCGGCAGTAAGGCTGCCTTTTTATATGTGAATTTATAAAGAAAATATTCTTTTCTGCCACTAATTTTTCAGGGCCTACCTTTAGTGTGCCCTATAGTTGACGACTAAAGAAAGTTGTCATTCCTGCGAAAGCAGGAATCCCGTACTCTACTTTATTTTCCCGATTTTTCACTTTCGTGAGAATGACATGTCGGTATATTGATAACGTTCACTATAGGATATTAACAGGATTTATTTAACATGCACCGTATTGTATGTCAAGCAAAAACTATGCTCATGCTTGCATTCCTCTTGTGTCTGTGCTAAACTTCTCCGTCAACAGCTCCTTTCTTACGGACTGGCCACTAAAGCAATTTAGTAGTCAGTCCAAGCAAGGAGTTTTTGTTTTTAAAATGAATACATTTTATGAATAATGTTTATCCTCCGGCACTACGGAGTCTCTTCCCGAAAAATGAACAAATATCTGAAAGACGCAACTCCCTGTATTATCCTGTCAGTAATATCGGTCATTGTTTTTTTTAACACGGTAAGTAATGCCTTTGTTTACGATGATTCTGTTACCGTCGTCCATAACAGCCTTATTAAAAACTGGAAAAATATCCACTCACTATTTTCCTTCCATTACTTTATGCTCTCCGGTGAACTTAGTTATCGTCCCGTTGTTACCCTATCGTATTTTATTGATTATTTCCTTTGGGGTTTAAACCCTGTAGGTTTTCACCTTACAAACATCTTCCTTCATGCAGGAAATACCATTTTATTTTATTTCTTTCTTAAACGCGTGGTGAAGGCAAATACATCCGCTTTCATCGCAGCATTATTGTTTACCACACATCCGGTACTCACTGAGACGTTGAATTCCGTCAGTTATCGGGAGGACATTCTCGCTGCTCTTTTTTTCTTAATTGCCTTTATTATGTTCCTGAAAATCGACGAAAAATCTTTAACCCCGGGAAAATTTGTATTGTATTACGCAGTCGCCTTGCTTTCGTATCTCTTGTCCCTCTTTTCAAAAGAGACGTCAGTTGTGTTGCCCATCCTGATGGTGTTGTTTCATGTCTTTTGTTCGTCTTCAACCAATACGCTTCATGCAATGATAAAAAGGGCAAAATGGAGTTACCTTGGTTATTTTATAATTACTGGTTTTTATCTGTTTGTTCGGTTTGTGCTTTTCCGGCATGTTTATATCAGATTAGATCAAAGCAAGCAAACTTTATTTGTGATGATTAAGGTCTTTGCATCCTATATAAAGCTCTTGTTCCTCCCGTTCAATCTGAATGCAGATTATGTAGTGCCGTCGGTGACCTCGGGAATTGCCTCTTTTGTTGTCTCGGCGCTTTTGGTCAGTACCGCTATTATTCTGATACTGCGGGTGTGCCAGCATGGTAAACGTTATTGGTTTTTTCCGTTATGGTTCTTTATCACCCTTTTGCCTGTGTCAAACATAATTCCCATTGGAAATATTATGGCAGAGCGATATCTCTATATTCCCATCATGGGTTTCTGTGGGGTTATTGGCATGCTCATTCAAAACTGCATTTCGGGGAAAAACCTGGCAACGATTGGTTTTGTGGTCATAATAATCATTGCGAGCATTACGAGTATTTATCGAAATGGAATATGGCGTGATGAATTTACCTTGTGGTATTCAACCGTCAATCGCGAGCCCGGCAGTGTCCGCGCACATCTTAATCTTGGTGTTGTGCATAACGCAAAAGGATTTTATGACTATGCAGAATTAGAATACAAAAAGACTCTGGAAATTAATCCCAGGGATATAGAGGCGCACTATAACATGGGAAATGTCTATGAGAGGAAAGGCATGCTGGACGCTGCTATCAAGGAATATCACGAGACATTGCGGTACAATCCAGTTCATGCCGATGCTTACAATAACTTAGGGAGTATATACAAAAATAAGCATCTTTTTGATCGGGCTATTGAATTCTATAAAAAAGCAAAACAATGCAATCCTTTTAATCTCCATTATTACAATAATCTTGGACTTGTATATCGTGAAAATAGACTTTACGATGAGGCTTTGATGGAATACAAAAGAGCCATTGAGCTGGATCCTGATAATTTAGATGCACATAATAATCTTGGAATTGTTTATGTAGGTATGGAGCGAATTAACGATGCTGCGGTAGAATTTGAAACTGCAGCCCAACTCGACCCAAAGGTGGCTAATGTGCATAACAACCTTGGTATTGTCCATGCAAAGCAGGGTAATCCCGATAAGGCTATTCGTGAACTGAACAAGGCGGTGTCCCTGGGATTTGATAATGCGGACGTACATAATAATTTAGCTGGGGTATATCTGACACAGGGGTCAACTGATCGTGCGATTGCTGAACTCAAGTTGGCTTTGACATGTAATCCTGCAGATTGTAACGCTCACAGTAATCTGGGGATTGCTTATATTTCGAAAGGTCGTGGAGACGAAGCTATTTCTGAGTTTACAGAGGCAATAAAATATAATCCTGCTGACGGGGAGATACATTATTATCTTGGAAATGCATTGTACCGAAAAGGACACTACGCCGCAGCGGCAGATGCCTTTTGTCAATCGGTTTATTATCAACCAAATAATCCATTAGCACACAAGATGCTTGGCATCATGTATGCTAATTATTTAAATAATTTTTCCGGGGCATTATTTCACCTCGGCGAAACATTAAGATTAGACCCTCAGCAATCCATGGCAAAAGAACTAAACGAAATCATTGATAAACTGCGGAAACAAAGCAATCAATGATTCGTTGTGTCCGCGCGTCAGAATCTTTGAGAATGAGGTTAATGATTTATTTATTGACAATACAGAATTTAAGTTTACAATACTGACACGATAAAGGCAAACCCCGAGTGATCGGGGGACGCAAAGGAAAGGGTCTTTAATCTGCTTACATAGCTGCGCTGCAATAACAAAACACTTTAGATAGAGTTTAAAGATAGCCTTACTACCGAAGATGTTCTCAGCGAATATTTTCATAGTAAGGCTTTTTTTATTTCTAGAGAGATTTTGTTAAGGCGGCACCCTATGTATAAAAAAATATTATCCATACTGTCGCGCAACGTAATAAGTCTTGGGGGTAGAGCGAGGCATAAATACGAAAGGGCTGTTCAATATCTTTCGCTATCTATGTTCGTTGTTGCATCAGGCCTGTCTATTTCTATACCATTTTTTCCCTGTGTGAAGATTGACGGGACAAAAAGATATGCCGACCTTGAAAATTCTTTCTACAAGCAAGACCTTGAGCATCTTTGCTCTACCGTTATAAGGGAAAAGCCGTGGAAGTATATTGTTATTCATCATAGCGCCACTGCAAAGGGCAATGCAGCGCGATTTGATTATTATCACCGTAAAGAGAGAAAATGGGAATATGGCCTTGCGTATCATTTTGTAATTGGGAATGGTTCTTTCTCCGGGGACGGCGAGATTGAGGTTGGTGAGCGGTGGAAAAAGCAAATTCATGGTGCACACACAGCGAATATGGATTGCAATCGTGTGGCAATTGGGATTTGCCTTGTCGGTGATTTCGAGAATGGCGGCGCCCCAACCGAAAATCAGATCGATTCTTTGGTCAGACTTATGCAATACCTTTCCAGAAAATATACTATAGCTTCATCTGATATAATGCAGCATAAACAGGTACACCAGAAATGCACAGCCTGTCCTGGTAAAAATTTCCCATTTGCAGAAGTTAAGACAAGGTTAATGCAAATTGCATCAAAGAGAAATACTCATAGTCAGGAACTATAGGAGTAATAATTCATAGTATTCGTTTGCAAAAAAACATCTATTCTTAGAATTTGTTTCGGATTTCGATATTTGAATTTCGAATGTGCAAAAAAACAAACGGCAAGGGACTTGCTATTCAATGTCGAGAAGTAGCCCTTTGTGGTTGCGGCTAAGGCATTCCGTGCTATTTTGTTTGTGCCTTTAAGAGCTCTGCCTTCACATTTTCAATCGATAGCCCATAAGCCCTTCCATGCTCCTGTAATTTTTTATCAAATTGATAATTTCGGGCAGCCATAAGCCCTAATCCGCCTCCCTGAAAATATTCATAGACCATGATAGTCTGTTCTTCTGTATCTACAAGGTAAAAAGGCTGCCTGTTGCCTTGTTTTTCTCCTACGACACCAAATATATGTCGTGCATTCCCGTCGCCTTGTGCAATGGCATAATTCGCCGTATTCTTGAAAACGAGCATTATGAGTAACAACGCAATGATGACGAGTAAAAGCGTATGTGTTTTGTATATTTTATGCATAAATCACACCTCCGGAATTGAATAGACATTTCAGGTATCAGCAGGAGCAAGGCAACGCTCATTCCTTTTATTACGAGAATCTATCGCGTTGAATTGGCTAAGAATTTTGCTTCTTGCTCTTCTCTGATGAGAATTGTTGGCTTTAAAAGAATAATGAGATTCGCTTTGTCGTTAGTTTTTTGATCGCGAGTGAATAAATGTTTTAACACAGGTATTTTAGATAATATTGGAATACCTGTTACCAGATGTGTTTTGTTTATAGCACCAAGTCCACCGATCATCAGCGTTCCTTTGTCAGGGATACAGACCGTTACGGATACCTGGGAAATATTTACCGTAGGCAATTGGACTGTTTGTTCCGGAGGAATATTTGTAGTTCCCTGCCCGCCACCCCCTATACTGACATCCGTGTTTACTCCACTAAAAGTAAAAGACGTAATCTCTTCAACTTCAAACACAGAGGGAGCTACTTCCAAATAAATATACCTTCTGTCTGCGCTTACTATAGGTCTTACATCGAATGTTGTTCCCTGAGGTACTGTTCCAATGACCGGGGTTACCACTCCTTCAGAAACAGAGGTACTTTGGATGTAATTAATGGTTTTAACGACGGCAATATTCCCGCGTTGGGTATTAGAGAGTGTTATGCGCGGGGAGGTGAGTATCTCTGAGTCTTTGCTTTCCTGTATAGCTTTCAATAAGCCCACCAACATAGAGTTACTTAAGAGAGAATAATTCACGGTGAGTCCGCTAACGTCTTGACCACTAAGGTTTCCCGTAATGTTTCCAGCGCCAGTATCAATAGAGGTATCATCGCTAAAAAATTTACTGAAATTATTTCCGATATCTTCCAGAAATTTATCGGTAACGCTGATAAAGCGTGCTTCAATACTCACCTGAAGGTTTTGTGATGACCGTAACGACGCCAACAGGTCCTCGATTTGTTTATGGACATATTTTGTGTTGACTACCACCAGGTCGCCAGGCTGTCCCATCCTTGCAATAATACTTCCTTCACCTTGACCAGGAAGCTTGATGCTACGTTGACCACCGGTTCCGGAAGCGCCGATAACACTGGTATGAAATGACCATGATACGGGTTCGACGGTGGTTGCAATCAGTTCTATCAGATCAAATATCCGCTCCGAGGTGGCTTTCGTTTTAATAGGCTCTTTTTTTTTCATACCGATTTGCGCGGAAGCTGCTGCTGTGATATCAAACTCCAGGGGTTCTTTGTCGTCAAGATTGATTAAGATGTCCCTCACGTCATAAACCCGTAATTCCATTTTTTGTCGGTAAATGTGTATGATGTCCCCTTCAATCACAAATTCATATCCTTTTGGTAGGAGATATTTCAAGGCGGTTCTTAATGGCACGTCTTTAAGCTTTAATGTAACTGAAATATTTCCCGCATCTGCATCGACGATCATGTTAATATTTGATTTTTCTCTTATGAAGATGACAATGTCTTTTAATGGTACATCCAAAAATTCAAATGAAATGATCGTGCTCAGGGCATCTTCAATGGCTTTTGGAGTTATATCCCGTGCCGGATTGGGAATCATTCGTAGTTGTTCCGTTTTTCTTTTATTTTCTTTTACAACCTTATCTAATTCCGGAAGTTTGCGTTTTGAAATATCGCTCCATTGCTCTTTTGCGGGAAATCTGTAGATTTCCTGATAGGGAATAGCTGCATCTCTGACGTTTTCATAGCCTTTTAATTTTTCTTGCGTATGGATGGTTTTGAGATTTTCTGTAATACGCTTGTGTTGTATAGCGTTTGCCTTTCCTTTAATATATAATGCATCTTCATTCGTAGGCTCTATCTCAAGTATTAAATCTGTTGTTCTGGTAGCATCGTCATAACGCCCCTCTTCGATAGCAGTGTATGCGGTTTGCAATAAAGATGATATGCCTTTGTCTGGGGAAATCTGGATTTCCTTGTCTTTTGGTACACCGGCGTTATCCTGAGCCTCATGTGTGGTCTTTTTTTCTTCCAGGAGTCGTCTGGATTCTTTTAGCAACGTGCGCGCTTCGGTATTATTAGGTTCCAATAGGAGGGCTAATTCAAGTGAATTAATGGCCTTCGTATAGTCTTTTAGTCCAAGGTGCATTTTGGCCGTCTTGAGGTAATAATTATTTGTGAGAGAAACGTTGGTTGCTGAAATATCATGGTTTTGTGCCATGGGTTGATTCGTTGTAATGAATAACAAAAAAACATTTAGGATAACAATTGAGATCAGCGTCAATGTACTTTTCATGTATGCCCCTTTTTAAAAAGTATGGTTATTTGGTCGAAGAGGTATTCTGTTGTGGATAAAATGGTTTTTGAATTTACTATGCAAGGTTTTGTATAAGCTATTTTCGTTCCATTGATGAAACCACAATATTTAGTGCCGTGTAAAACCTGAGGGACAATATATTGATAGATGTTTATGGGATTGCATATAAATTCACCATGAGTATACAGTTTTTATACGTGGGGATATTTCGTTTGCTTATAAAGAGGTGAGCTCAACAGCCATTATGGGCGGACCGTAACAGTTTCTGTTCCTAAATTTACAAGTTCTCCTATCCACAGGTTATAGACACCCCCTTTTTTATCTTCAAATACAATCTTTGAAGTTGAAATCATGTGCTTTTCGTCTGTCATGGAAGTGCCCAAAAAATCACCCTTTTCATTCCGCAGTACCGCGGTTTTCTTCATAATGAGCGGTTTTTGCGCAAGGGGAACAATTTCTATTAAGGTACAGCAGGTATTAAAATCCACCGTTTCTGTTCCAATCTTTTTTTTCTTGCCGATTATTTTTCCTTTTTCAACGGTAAAACTTTCTATCCACCATGTGTCCTTGGATAATTTTCTGACTTGAATCAATGCCATATCTGCCGTCCCGCCCTTTAAGACAAATTCTGTATCTCCCCGAATGGGAACCTCAATACAGGAAGATGATCGTGGCTCCGGTTTTTTTAATAGATCACTGGTTGTAATCTCTGTATTTGGTTCTCCGTGTATGAATTTACTGAAGAGAAAAGGTCGTTGTAAAAGGTTGGCAGGAGGCGGAGTCGTAAGACGTGATTCCAATTGTGCTGCATCTTTTCGTTCTGCGTCTAAAGGTGGGGGGATGCCTGTTTTCAGTTTTCTGTCAATGACGCTTGATAATGATTGCAATTTTGCATCAATTCCGTGTGTTTCCAGATTTAATGTGACCAAAGTATGAATTACCGTATAAATAAGGTAACATGCGGCAATACCAAGGGTAAATTTTTCAATATGTTTGAAGATAAAGTTTTTAATATCCATCTTTTTAAAATAATAATTTATGTCTTGTAGTCAATGACATAGGCATCAATAGTCACGTCAATAATGAGATTCGATATGTTGTTGTTCATGCCTTTATTCAAATCCACCTGGTCTTCCATTGATAGATTAGGGTTGAGAATTTTATCCGCGCTCAAAATAGTAACACCCTCGATAATAAATGGGATATCTGATTTTAAAATAGCGTGTAATAAAAACTGGATACGGTCTGCCTGTAGTTCAACCCTGACCGTAATGGGTATGGCGGTGTAAATCTGCGTAAAAGAAGGATCGTATGAAGAGCAGGTGTCTTTGAACGTAATTTTTCCAAGTTTTGTAATCCCTGGATTGTTAAGGATAATATTGGCAATTGCTTCTAAAATCCAAAATCTTTTTTGTGCTGATAGAATGGCATCCCATGTGGGAATTTCTTGCCCCCACTTTTGAAATGGCCAAGCGCCTTCACTTCCGGCTATATGATTTACCTCTAATTTTGTTAATAACCCAGAAACTCTTTTCTCATATTCGTTCTTCCAGAGTGCTTCGTCTTCAAGTTTCATGAGGCCTTTTTCTCTATCATGTATTAAGAAAATAGCTTCCAGATGATCGTCCTTTTCTTTAAGAAAGGACTTGCAATTTTCAACTTCTTTATCATAAATATCTGCTTCTTGTTTTTTTGATGTGGTCCAAACCTCAGAATAAAGGTCTTTTTTTAAGGCGTATCTGTCAAGAGCACCCGATAAATCCTCGGTCTCTTTGTAAATCCTGGCATATTGATTTGAAAGTGTGGATACAAACACAAAGAAGATTACCATCAAGATGAAAAATACAATACCCGTGGATACCCAAAAACCCAGCATCCCGGTGAAAATGCCCAAAAATATCTTCTTAAATTGTGGGAAATATATATTCTTAATGGTATTCATAACATAAAGTCTCTTGGTTCATATTCATATTTTTTTGAGCTGTGTTGAGGTTCCATTGATTAATGACAATGAATTTTCCTCATAGTGGATTTCATCCTTAGACTTTACAATCCAGCGTATCTCAAAACTGATATAACTACCCAGCCCGTCTTTATGCGCTACCTGGCGAGAAGAGCCTGGCACTATTTCCACATTTTTGAATGCAGCGACTTTTTGATTAAAAAGGGTTAAATCTTGAATGGGTTTAAGGACGCGTTCTTCTATAAATCGCATACTTGGTTCCTGACTTTCTCCTTTGATTCCCATAAAGAGCAGCTTTTTGGAAGCCTCAGGCTTTGCGGGTGTGGTTGTTTTTTTCGGCTGGGAAAACCCAGGTGATGTTTGTTTACCCGTACCGATGCTATCTTCATCAATCCATGAAGATTGGATGCTGGCTATCGATACATTGTCTGGTATCAGGGATAGCAATTTGTCCAGTATTTCCATCCAAATAAACCGGGAAGAATCGATAGAAGAGATTAGATCAAGCGCAGATTTATTTGTTTGCGCAAGGGTTTCGGCATGCTTGTACTCCTTTTCGAGACCCTTTATATTTTGTAATACTTTTTGATGCAGATTGTCCGTGTTCTTAAGCTGTGTGATTCGTGCATGCAATCCACCGTATTGAATAATAAGTGCCAGTCCCAGGCAGCCAAGAGCGGCTATCGTATAAGGTTTTTTCTTTGAAATCTCTGCTGCTTTGATGAGTTCCCGTGGCAATAAGTTGGTCTTTATTCTTCCCAGTCCCACGCCTTGTAATGCAAGCCCTAATGCAACGCCAAGATGTGATATGTTTTCGTTGAAATACGCAGTATCGATAGTAGCGGATAATTTCACCTTGTTTAAGGCTTGAAGGACTTTTGTTTCGTAGGAAAAATTGTCGGTAATAAATTTCACATTAACCGGGTCTTTAAATTTAATTCCCGTGAGCAAAAGAGTTTTGAAAACAACCGTTCCTTTCGTTAAGGATTTATAATACTCCATGGATCTTTGGATTTCTTTAACGAGATCGGCATCCACGGTGGAGACTGGGATACTTCTCAGCCAAAAATACAGGTCATCAACAATAATCAGGTCGGTGTTTTCTGCTTCCGAGTTTATGATAATAGTAAGACCATCGATTTGCTGATCAAAGGAAACGAAGTTGGAAATAGCTAAGGGCGATGGCTGTATTGCAGTTAGCCTGGATTCAAGGGGTGAGATATTTGTCAACAACTGGTCAAGCGTTTCCCTCTTGGACGCAAACAGGCCGATCTCCATGCTCTCCATGCCAGGGACTTGTTCAGTTAATTGTTGATAGTCCCATGCAATATCGTTGAGGTCAAAGGGGATTTGTTGTTTTGCCTCATACCTGACAACATTTCTCAATTGTTTCTTGTCTACTGGTGGGATGGACGTAAATCGGGATAGTACGAATTGACCGGGAATGGATATCAATATCTTGTCAGTCCTGGCGATGTGATGCTTTAACAGAAAAGTTTGTATAGTCTCCCTAATGCCAGGAGATTGCAAGGAATTCGTCTCGGGTGAAAGAACGGAATATTCGATAATATCCATATCTTCCACCAGCAACCCATCTGATGTCTGAGCGATTTTTATCGCCTTTAAAGCACGACCGCCAATATCCAGACCCCATGCGGTCATTGTCCTGGATTGTCTCAGGGTATGCGCTAGTTTTTGGATGCTAAAATTCTGTAGTTTGTGCATGTTAGGCAAATGACGGAAGTTTATTTACATTGTTTCTTTCGATACGGGTTTGTTTTTCGTAAAACAGGCAATGATCTCTTCAGAAAGTCTCGTAGTGTCACTATCTGCGTTGGCATGAATCCAGTGAATATTTGAAAAACTTCTAAACCATGTCATCTGTCTCTTTGCAAATCGACGAGTTTTTTGTTTAATTTCGTCAGAAACTTCTGAAAGCGTATACCTTCCATTGAAAAAATCAATGATCTCTTTGTATCCAAGCGCCTGTGAAGCTTGTTTGCTTAGTCCCAATGGATTACTTAACAATGTTCCCACTTCTTCGATAAGACCGCGCATGAACATACGGTCTACACGCGCTTCTATGCGCTTATATAAAATATCACGATCGTACTCAATTGCAACGAGTGTGCAGTGATAGTTTGGGTTTTTATGGCCAAATTGGGTTTGAAACGAAGATATACGCTGTCCCGTTGTTTTAAAGACCTCGAGCGCGCGGATGATCCTCTTTTGGTCATTAAAATGCAACTTCATGGCAGTTTCAGTATCTATTTCACTAAGCATGGTATGTAAGTAGTTTGGACCTTTTTCCAGGGCAACGGCCTTTAAATAATTGCGATATTCCCAGTCTGCTGGCGGACCCTCGAATAAACCATCCATAATGGCTTTTAAATAAAGAGCTGTTCCGCCCACAACGATGAATTGCTTCCCTTGCTGACAGAGGCTTTGAGTAACAACTTCAAAATCTTTTACATACTGTCCTACATTGTATTCCTCCCAGGGTTCTACAATATCGATCAAATGATGTGGTATTTTATTTCTTACATCGCGAGAAGGTTTTTCCGTGCCAATGTCCATAGCACGATATACAAGCATAGAATCAGCAGAGACTATCTCGGCGCCAATACTTTTAGCAATTTCTACGCCAATATCTGTTTTTCCGCTTGCTGTAGGGCCTGTAAGTATCCAAACGGGCAGAGGCATGGGTATGTTCTGGATATCCGGTGACTAAAATGTGTACTTTTATGCCATGAATGTATAAAAAATTAACAGATTTTGAT
This sequence comes from Planctomycetota bacterium, assembly GCA_030837315.1. GTDB lineage: Bacteria > Planctomycetota > Brocadiia > Brocadiales > Brocadiaceae > Brocadia. The sequence continues at coordinate 2,821 of JAUPKS010000103.1, read as the reverse complement.
TATACAATATAATCTGAAATAAGCAAAATAAACGCATCTCAGAAGACGCACTTATTTTCATGATAAGGAGTTTCAAAGCAGTGGTTGTAGGGCGAAGAGTCTCTTCGCTCTCTATGTAAAGCCCTATTCGCAAAAAGTAGAACAGGTTATCCCGTTTTTATCCAGATTAAATGTTATCGCCCCTTCCTGATGAGCCTGAAAAGTCCTGACACGGTGCTTTTGCAAAATATCGAGCGTCTCGCGAGAGGTAACACCATCACTTGAATTGATGAAGGCGTATGCCGGTCGTACTGCACTGATAAGCATTTCCATGTTATTTATGGACGAGCCATGATGAGGCACCTGGATGACATCTGACTTGATTTCTAAGGACTTTGATAAGAGTAATGCTATCCCTTGCTCCTCGATGTCGGCACATAAAAGGATGGAGTTCCCAAGATATTCAATTTTTAAAACGCAGGAATTGTCATTTGTTGCCGGGATGTCAGAAGAAAATGGCGGAGGATTTAATATCGTTACTATGGCAGGTTCAAATCCCATGAAGACCTCGCCATAAGAAAGTGCCGCGGTTCGGATATGGTTTTTGCCGAGAAACGAGAGTATCCTTTGTCCCTCTGGTGATGCAAGCATACGAGGCTGTGAATAAACCGATTGTACCTGGAATCTTTCGACGAGAGATGGCAAACCATTCACGTGGTCTTCGTGCTCGTGGGATAGAATTACCAGATCAATTTTTTTAATATGCTGATTCCATAAAAAGGGAGCAATAATATATCGTCCGACATCATAGTTTTGCCATGAGCCCGCGTCATACAGAATGTTTTTTCCATTTGGGAATTGTATAAAGAGAGCACTGCCATGTCCCACGTCCAGACACGTGATCGTCAAAGAATGATTTGGAAATATCCGTATGTTTGAAAGAAGCACAATATTGGCGCTCAACAGGCCAAATATTACCATTCGAACGAGATCTATGGATAAATACTTACGACAAAGGAGGAGGATGACGAATACGTAATATACAACAATTTCTACCTGCGAAGGCCCGCTGACGTAAAAGTAAGAATACGGCAAAGATGCAAGATTTGAAACAAGAGATTCTAATACCCTGTCTGTATTAGATGCTAACCAGGCAGAAACAGTAGCTAAAGGAGGACATACCGTTCCGAGTGTTAATAACACGATGCCACAAACAATAATGATCCAAAACAGAGGGAATACAATGATATTAATTATGGAGACAAAGGGGGTGAAAAGATGAAAATAATGAGCCGTGAGGGGCAAAGTTGCTAGCCATGCTGCAAGGGAAACACATAAGGATTTCCGCAGATATTTTTTCACAAAAAACAACCGTCCCTGTTCAGACTTTACCTGCAATTTTTCTACGAATAAAGCTGTTCTAAATAAGATGCCTTCCATCTTTGCTGATCCATAGATAATCCCCATGGTCGCCAGTACCGACAATTGAAATCCAATGTTAAAAAGATCAGATGGATTTCTGATAAGGATAAAACAAATCGCCGTAAAGATGCCGCTGGTAATGTCCCATTGCCTGCGCACCAAAAAACTACAGAAGAAAACAAAAGCCATGATGCTGGCGCGTAGAACAGGGGGGTTAAGTCCTGTTAATAAAGCATACAAGATCACAACAAACAAGATAATGATTGTTGACAAAGACTGCTTTACTCGTAAAAAACGTAACGGTAAAAGTACCGTAAAGACCACGATTCCTACATTAAAACCACTGATAGCAATGAAATGGATAATGCCCGTTTTCATAAAATTATCAATCGTTTCGTTTGAGAGATCGACCCTCGTGCCTAACAACATGCTGCTGATCAATGGGGCACTGTTGCTAAAGGTATGCGTGTAAATGGTGTTATTTAGCACATTATGTAAAGCATAGACGAAACTATATATCCAATGAGTATGAAATGAATCTTTCGTTCTTATATTCTTTGTGTTTGCGATGGTCATCAAACAGCGGACCGATGGTGTTTGTCGTTGCAAATAGCTTTTGTAGTCAAATTCACAGGGATTACCGGGGGATTTTGGAAGAAATGCATGCCCGAAAAGCACAACCCTTTGTCCGTACAGTAATTTATGTAAAATAGACAAAGTATCATCAGCGTCCAAATCGCCCGGTTCTGGCAGATACGCGTTTACTTTGATAATGCCGGATACCTGTTTCCATCCTGATAAAGTTTCTATCTCTTCTGCCCGGATGATAAAAGATATTTTATCGTAGGGCTTTCTTGAAATTTGCCCTGATTTGCGGCGGAGCGAACGTCTGTTTACGATATGTTCATCCAAAATAACAGGTGGATTTATAATGGTTCCCGTTATGCGATGTAAAGATTTGCGGGTAGTTAGAACGTGTTCAAGATGATTGATGGGGAGAACATCTGTCCTGGAATCGTAGTATGCTATGGATATTACCACAAAGAAGATTGACAGGCATGCGAGTGAACATATATTGAATTTGTCGGAATATAAGGAAATAAGGCAGAATACCCACAGGAAGATGCCCGTTCCAAGGGTAAAATACATGGGAATCTTTGTGAGTGCTCCTATGAAGATACCGCATATAAGCAAAAGGGTTATAAATACAATAGGCCGTCGCATAAATTACTCTCTGTACATATTTGTATGTTAAGGAATTTCAAACACCCCCATAACCCCCCAGTAAACGGGGGGGAGGTGGCCAAATATAAGTTGCCGAAGGCTTAATTAAACGGCAGAATATCTTATAAAAAGCGAACCGTGTTCCAAAGTATGATTGTGTGTAACACTTTATCTGTGCCGGGGTAATATAACATCG
>JAUPKS010000102.1 GCA_030837315.1 Planctomycetota bacterium | reverse complement strand
TGAAAGGCATCCCTGACAAGACGGAGATGCCGATCATGACTGCCATATAAGATGGATGCTTCTGTATCGTTTTCAAGGATAATGGTATTCTGATAGGATGGCGTTTCTTGAAAATATCTTTCGTTTTCAGGGTGTTTTTGGATTTTAACCTTTTGATTCATAATGAAACGAACTTAAACCATACAAAAAAATAATACGAAACTGGCATACTAATCAATAAGCAATCGATAACATCGAGCACCCCGCCAAAGGCTGGCACCAGGCGGCCAGAATCCTTCACGTTGGCGTCCCTTTTCAGAAGCGATTCTGCTAAATCGCCTAACAGGGCTGAAAAACCCACAATTACTCCAAATACCATTGACCACGGCAAACTCATCACCTTCGTTTGAGGGATGAAATTAAAAATAAGCGCTATAAAAACACTCGATGCAAGTGAAAAACAGGCGCCTTCTATCGTCTTATTCGGACTGATAACTTTTGCAAGCTTGTGCTTGCCGTACTTGCGCCCTAACAGATAGCCGCCGATGTCGCCAAATTTAGAAACGAGCAAAACCAGAATTACCACACAGAGGCCTTGAGGGAAATGACGCAAAGCGATGGCAAAACTCAGGAGAAAAACTACATAGAAAATACCGAATATGGTTACCGCAATGTTTTTTATGGCATCTTTTGTGCCGCGGGCAAAAGCCTGGATTAACAAGAGCCAGAAGATAAGGATAACCAGGGTTTCTTGTCTGAAAAAATGGTAATCGATACCAGCATTTGTGCGTATCGATAACCAATACGACACCGATAACCACACACCTGCTGCGATACCAGATATACGAAATGGAGAGAAACCGTTCTTCCCCGCAATATGGTAAAATTCATATAAACCAATTCCACCAGCCAGGATGGCCAAACACCCAAATCCTATATCTGTGCAAAACAGGGAATCGAGGAAGAGGATGCCAAAGAACAGCGCAAACATAATAACGCCAAGCGTGATTCTAGTCTGGAGCGTATTCACTCTCGCAACCCACCAAAACGGCGTTCCCGATGTGCATAATCTTTAATCGCCTCCTCAAGGTGTTCCTTTCTGAATTCAGGCCAACAGATTGGAGTAACCCAAATCTCTGTGTACGAAATTTCCCACAAGAGAAAATTACTTACCCGCATCTCGCCGCCTGTCCGTATGAGCAGGTCGGGGTCCGGCATTTCACTCGTATATAAAAAATTTTTAAATGTCTCCTCCGTAATTTCTTCTAAACTCATCTTTCCGGCTTTAACTCTTTTTACGATATCTTTTGCCGCATCCACAATCTCAGAACGTCCTCCATAATTGAGTGCAAGGCAAAGGACCATCCCGGTATTGTATTTACTTTCTTCGATGCTTATAGCGAGTTCTCTCTGTATATCTTCCGGAAGACCGTCTATTCGGCCAATTGCGGTTAAGCGGATATTATTTTCTTCAATCTCTTTTCGCTCCTTGATAAGGAATTCTTTCAGGAGTTTCATCAATAAATTAATTTCCCGCTTCGGTCTTTTCCAATTTTCCTGGGAAAATGCATAAAGTGTAAGCTGTTTTAAATTTTTTTTCGCGCACTCGCGTGTTATTTCACGAACAGACTCAACCCCTTCTTTATGACCCAGGATCCGCAACAGCCCCCTGCGTCTCGCCCATCGTCCATTCCCATCCATAATAATCGCGATGTGGGAAGGCACATGCCCATTTTCACTCATGCGAGATTCACAACCTGACCCCGGTCCGGACCAACAGAAAGCATCTGAACCTTGATACCTAAAATCTTTTCAAGCGTATTTATATAACTTTTCGCTTGAGAAGGAATATCTCTTATATCGCGCATTCTGGACGTATCTTTCTGCCAGCCAGGCACTTCCTTATATACCGGTTGACATTCAGCGCGCGCTGCCAAATCTACGGGGAATAGGTCGTATACCTTATCACCAAATTTGTACCCCACGCATATCTTTATCGTTTTTTGTTCATCCAATACATCCAGTTTCGTCAACACAGCGCTGTCCGCACCATTCACCATGATTGCATGTTTTACGGAAACCGCGTCAAACCAGCCGCAGCGCCTTGGTCTCCCGGTAGTAGCACCATATTCTCCCCCCTTTTTTCGTAAATATTCACCTAATGCATCGTTCAATTCGGAAGGGAACGGACCGCTGCCGACCCGTGTCGTATAGGATTTCATTATGCCAAGGACCTTGTGAATCTGCCTGGGACTAATACCCGTACCAACTGCTGCGCCACCTGCAGTTACCGAGGAAGATGTAATAAAGGGATATGTTCCAAAATCCACGTCGAGCAATGAACCCTGGGCGCCTTCAAATAATATCTTTTTTCTGGCCTTTATGGCCTCATCCATAAACACCACGGTATTGCACACGAAAGGCCTTATCTGTTCTGCATACTCGCAATACGCATCATATATATCCTTCCAGGACAATGCCTCTGCATCGTACAAACGCACAAATATCTTGTTTTTTTCCTCTACTACTTTTTTAAGCCTTTGTTTAAAGTACTCTGGGTGGTAAAGATCGGCTACCCGTATACCAGTACGCGCCATTTTATCGGTATAACACGGCCCGATGCCCCTGCGGGTTGTACCAATCTTTTCGTCCCCTTTTTCTGACTCAGAAAGTTCATCTAATTTTTTATGGTAGGGAAATACGAGATGTGCTATTTCACTGATGCGAAGGTTGTCACCGACCTCTATATTTTTTTTCCTTAACTCATCAATTTCTTCTAATAATTGATGAGGATCCAGGGCCACCCCACTACCAATAACACAAAATTTATTTTTTCTGAGGATGCCTGAAGGAATGAGATGCAAAACGAATTTTTCGCCGTTTACGATAACGGTATGGCCTGCATTGCTTCCGCCTTGATACCTTACGATTATATCAAACGACTCGGTGAGTATATCAACGATCTTACCTTTACCTTCGTCCCCCCACTGGAGACCGACAAGGCAGGTATTAAAACCCATATTTAAATTTTCCATAAAATCTGGCAAAACCCTCCGAATTCATTGGGAAATAAGCTTTTACCGAATTATAAAAAATGGGGTAATGAATGTCAAGGGAATACACCTTTGCAGGAGGATAACGGCGAAATCAAAGCATCGGCAATTTGCTGGTTATTATAATTCACAAATTATTTTATGAATAAATTTTTCTATACATAATATTTTACAATTTCTGAATTTTGATGGTATAAACCACTGATACTCTTTTCCTTGCATTTTTCTCGTCATTCAGTACAATAACACCTTCACTTTTCAAGTGTTTCCTTTTCTCAACGGTAAAGACACATCGAATCTGAAAGTGTTTCATATGACAACGATTCTTGCAATAGGGCCTCATCCTGATGACGTAGAAGGCGGTATGGGAGGAAGTATTCTGAAATTAGTCACCCTGGGATATGACGTCCACATCCTCGACCTGACTAACGGAGAACCCACCCCGCATGGCAATCCTGAGATTCGAAGAAAAGAATGGGAACAGTCGGCTGCCATGCTCGGTGTGAAGAGCCGAACGGTGCTCGACCTGCCAAATCGCTACCTTATGGATGGGATAGAAGCCCGAAAAAAGGTCGCTGCCGTTATTCGAAAGATACGCCCACAGGTGCTTTTCCTCCCCTATTGGATCGACGCCCACCCTGATCACATTCAGACCACACAGATTGGCGAGGCAGCCCGATTCTATGCAAAACTAACAAAATCAGATATCCCCGGGGACCCCTGCTATCCTACCCACATCTTTTATTACCTCTGTTCCCATTTCCGTTTACACGTCACCCCATCATTTATCCTTGATATCAGCAAGGAATTTAAAAAGAAACTTGAGATTGCATGGGTCTATCAATCCCAGTTTGCCTATGACGATGACCGGTGGAAATACATTAGTAGTGCACTCACGGCAAAGAATCAATATTATGGTAATCTGATCAGAGCTGATTATGGCGAACCCTTTATGAGCCGTGAACAGGTGGGTTTAAAGGATATACGGGATATCATATAGCTTTAAAAAAATTACAGGTTGTAAGTTGAAAGTTATTACGTTGAATCTTGAACATGCAACTTTCAGCTCATGACTTCCACTTTCGTTGTGATTATGATGCTCTATAGAATATGAAATATTTTCCTGTGGGAAAGCTTGATTTCCGACTGCTGGAAAAACTCCTTAACTCAAATCCTATCAATGATCCAAGAGTTATCGTAGGTCCCAGGATTGGTGAGGATGCAGCCGTCATCGATTTTGGGAAAAAATATCTCGTAGCCAAGACTGATCCCATCACCTTTACTACACACCGCATCGGCTGGTATGCCGTCAACGTGAATGCCAATGACATCGCCACGATGGGAGCTACTCCAAAGTGGTTTCTGGCAACGCTATTGCTGCCCGAAGGAAAGACGAATGCAAAACTAGCCACACAAATTTTCAAAGACATTATTAAATCAACCCAGAAACTCAATATCACCCTGTGCGGTGGACACACCGAAATTTCCTATAAAATCGATCGACCCGTTGTCATTGGCCATATGCTGGGGGAAGTCGAAAAGGATAAGCTCGTGGTAAATGCACATGCGAAACCAGGCGATGACCTTTTACTCACAAAGGGCATTGCCATAGAAGGAACGGCTATTATTGCACGGGAAAAGGCAACGATAATCAGAAAAGAATTTGGTGGTCAGTTCGTTAAAAGGGCACAGGCATTTATAGACAAGCCAGGACTGAGCGTCGTCGCAGACGCCTTGTTAGCCAACAATATAGCAAGAATCCATGCCATGCACGATCCAACTGAAGGCGGGCTGGCTACAGGTATTTTTGAACTTGCAAAAGCATCAGGGACAGGAGTTGTCATTGATGCAGAAAAGATTCCATGCTATGAAGAAACTGAACAGATTTGCAAGCTATTCAATATCCGGCCGCTCGGTCTCATTGCATCGGGGGCTTTGTTGATTGCACTCGATCCAAAAGACACAAAAGAAGTTATTGCCACCCTTGCAAAGAATGAAATAGTATGTACTCAGATCGGAAGACTTACCAAAAAAAACGAAGGATTAAACTTTTTAAAAAAAGGTAAGCTCAAAAAAATGCCAACTTTCACGGTAGATGAGATTACAAAGGTTTTTTAAAGAAAAACCTCGGTAAACCCTGTTTTTTATTGAGTTTTTTTTAAAAACGAAATTGTTGAGTATTTAGAAATTTAACTCATATCCTATTGTTGGTATCCAATCAGCCCTCAGCCCCTCTTCATTGAGCGGTGCCTGAATATTGAAAAACACAAGCGTTCCTATACGTGGACTCCATTTGAACCCCGTTGAAATATCTACGATATCTTCACCAAAATCTGACTTATCTGTCTTATGGCTACCGACAATATCCAGTGCAACAGAAAAATGGTTATTCCCTTTCCCAAAGGTATAATCAGTGCCTGCTGTATACACAGTTCTATCTTCGCCCTCGCTTCCGCTATTAAACTCATATCCTAAGTTAAAATGTGGAGTAAAATGATTGATGGTTTTTGAAAATACAAGAAATGTTTTTACGCTGGTTTTGCCAGTGCCTAAGAGTTCATCCTCATCTCCCGTCGGGAGTTTTATATCAAGTGCGGATGCAAAATCTATCCATTGAGATGTAATCAGATTATATTTGTTTCTCAATATGATATCACCCAGACCGGTGGAAGCGCCAGAAACCGAATCGCTCAGGGTATCGTGAGAGTCAAAACTATAACCGAGTGTTTTACCGCTTACTCCTTTTTTCTTAGTCTGGTTTAATATCTTTGCGGTACTATTAACATCGAGTTGAACCTGCAGGACAGGCACCAATATGGAAATGTCCCAACGGTCTGTTATGCCATACGTACCATAAAAAGAAAACAAATTGCTCTCTACATCTACGTCGAAGTTCATTTGAAGCAAATTTTTATCTTTCTGTTTTTCGTCTAATAACACAATAGCGTTTAGATGGTGTAAATCTTCTCCTTCTAAGGTAGAAAAGTTGATATAGGTATAAGAAAAACCAAAATTTAATTTTCCCTCTCCCAGAGTAGGCGCCCTTTCGGCAAAGATAGGCCCAAGACTGTCAGTTGTCCTTGTAAATACTTCTAATTCTCTGTCGTACCGAAAGGTAAATCCACCTCCTGTTGAACTGACAGGCAAAGATCCCTTTCCGGTATTTAACGCCGTATTGAGAGTTTGAATTTTCCGAAATGAATCGAGCGGTACTTGAACATCTGTGACAACAACGATGTTACCAGCAGTATCTACCTTTTCAGATGTCTTTGTTACGGGAATGCCGTTTCCACCATATAATGTGGTTATTAAGTCGGACAAACTACTGCCCAGACTGTTAGTTGCAGGAATAACAAGTGTTGAAACAGCAACAAATACCAT
>JAUPKS010000101.1 GCA_030837315.1 Planctomycetota bacterium | reverse complement strand
GTTTATTGATCAGATAATCACCAATGGACAGACACTTTTCCTCTACAACAATATCCTCGTGCGCCCGGAGTGCCTCTATAATTCCAACACCTCTTTCGCGATGGTCAACTTCTATGATGATACCCATAGCAAAAAACCCCCGTAATTCTCAGTTATTCAATAGTCACTGCAAACTTCTTATTGAATTGTTCCTCATACAGTTCCCGGTAAAGACCACATGAATGTTGCAGCAATTCTTGATGATTACCTTTCTCCACAATCTCTCCGTTATGAAAGACCACAATCATATCTGCTGATTGAATCGTAGAAAGCCGGTGAGCAATGATTACGGTCGTACGTCCTTTCATTAATCTCTTCAATGCCTCCTGGATCAGGTTTTCAGCTTTAGAATCCAAAGAAGAAGTCGCTTCATCTAAAATTAAAATTGGCGCATTTTTTAAAAAGGCCCGCGCCAGCGCAATACGCTGCCTCTGCCCTCCTGAAAGTTTCATCCCCCCTTCTCCAATTTCCGTTTGATGACCCTTCGGCAGTCTGCAAATAAAGTCATGAGCATTGGCAGAAATAATTGCCGCCCGGACTTCTTTCTCTGAAGCATTAGGCTTGCCGAACAGGATATTCTCATTAACCGTACCAGAAAACAAAATGGGCTCCTGGGGCACGGTAGCAATGTGTCTTCTCAACCAACTAAGCTTAAACTCCCTGATATCCCAGCCATCGATGATAATCCTTCCTTCTGATATATCGTAAAACCTTGGAATGAGCTTAACAAAAGTAGATTTACCAGCGCCACTTGCCCCTACCAATGCCACCGTGCTACCAGCCGGTATGTGTAAATTTACATCCTTCAGGACAGTTTTTGACATTTCATAGGCAAAATAGACATTTAAGAATTTGATATCTCCCTTGATAGGCCCAAGTTCCTTAGAATTTTGACAATCCACAATCTCAGAAGAAGTGTTAAATACCTCAAATATTCTTTCCATCGCTGATTGAGAGTTGGCTAAAAGGACATTAAGTTCAGTGAGTCGGTTCAAGGGGTTGTAAAACATGCCCAGGTAGGCATAAAATGCCGTCAACTCACCAACCGTAAGGCGACCATGGATGACCTGCATTGCCCCAAACCAGACCACGAGAATCGGCGCAATGGAAGTTAAAAAGCCAATTACAGATTGGGCAGTAGCGTTATGCTGTATATGTCTCAACTGATAAAGTAAATATTCCCGGTTATCCTGAAAGAAGTGCTTTTCCTCCGCCTTCTCCCGTGTGTATGATTGTATGATGGAAATGCCACCGAGTTTTTCGTGAACGTTTCCAGAGATTTCTTCCATCTTTTGCCGTGCTAGCTTGCTGGTTCTCACAATTTTAGATTTGAAATACTTGTTCAACATCACATAAAAAGGGAAAATAGCGATAGATACCAGCGCCAACCGCCAATTCATGTGAAAAAGGAGAAATGCAATTAAAAATAGAGAACTCGCATCCATAACAGTATTGGTGAATGCAGCACCAACAAAGTTTTGGGCAACCGCAATGTCCCCCAGCAAACGCGATGCAACCGATCCAACCTGACGTTTTTCGTAGAAACTCAGCGACATCCGCTGAAGATGGACATACAACTCATGCCGTAAATCAAAGACAAGCCTTTGACCAGCCTGATCAGCATAGTAGGATCTAAAATAGGTAACCACTGCCCAAAACACATAAAGCACAATCATAGCCACCATGGTGTAATGTACTTTCGTGGCATCGTACGAAGACGGTGACAATAAATGATCAATCACGTCTTTAAAAACCCACGGAAAGATTAATGGAATGTTGTATTTCAATAGCCCACAAAAGGTAGCTATTATAATCAACCGACGGTATGGCTTTACGTAGGAGAGAAATTTTTTTACTGCAGGGTTTATAAAAACTTTTGCCACGAGTCTACTTCCACTTATTTAAAAAAAACATTATACTGCCGCATAATCCCAATTAATGATTTCATTATTATAGTGGCAGTCCCCGAATAGAAAGACGCTAAAACGATTTAGAAAACCTTTAACCTCCCCTAATTGCTGGAGAATCTGAAAGCTAATAATTGCGCAAACATTGTGCCTATACGTGCTCTTTTTTTGACTTTAAACAGAAATATATACCGTATGGTTTATTTCTTTTTTCTTACCGGATACGTTTTGGGAAATTCTTGAGCAACTTTAGCCGCTTCCGTAGAGCATTGCGGGTGGCCCCAGCCACTCACACTGACGTCATTGGTAATATCATAAACAATATTATCGTCGTTTAATGGGCTAACCCCCGCAGGAACGTAGTCCAGCTTCAGTCTATTCCGCACCTTCCATGCGATATTGTGATCAGCACAAGAACTATCGCCGCTAACACCCACAGCTCCAACAAGTTTTCCCTCACTGTTATACAATGCTAACCCCCCTCCAAACACATTGACCCCACCTATCTTATGGCCAACCATAGGGTCTCTTTCCGTTCCATATTTTTCGGAGGAACCCTGATATGCTTCCTC
>JAUPKS010000100.1 GCA_030837315.1 Planctomycetota bacterium | reverse complement strand
TCTTTGTAAATATTCAAAACGAGATTGGGATGGATCTTTTTTGTCCTGGGCATTAAGAAGAGGAGATTGAAGGTATAACGCCATCGAAAATTTAAAATAAGATAAATAGATATCCCAATGACGCAGAAAAGTGGATATTTCGTGATCCTCATGTATATACGTATGGTAACTATTTGAGATTGACCGAGCGCTATATTTTGCTGTACTATAACACAGTTTATTGAACAGTTCAATATTTTAGAATAAAGAGAAGTTTTTACAGGGTAAACAATACGATAATGATTCTCATACTGTCGGGTACCGAAGAAGGCAAAGAAATCGTCAGGCGGCTGCATAAAGAGGGATTGAGCCTTTTGACTACTGTTGCGACGGAATACGGCAAAAAGATGTTTGAGGAAATAGGTTTAGAAACTGTTTGCCTGCAAGGTCGTTTGGATGCACATGGGTTTTCCCTGTTGATAAAGGAAAAGGGGATAGATACTGTGGTGGATGCCACTCACCCTTATGCAATAGAGGTGTCTCAGAATGCAATGGATGCCTGCAAAAAAACCAATATCCGGTATCTTCGTTTTGAAAGGCAGGAGATAGAAATTCCGGAGCATCCCTTGATCCACAAGGTTAAGACTATGGCAGAGTCCGTGGACAAGTCCAGGACGCTTGGGAAAAAGATATTTCTGGCGACGGGCATATCGAGTGTGGCTAAATTTATCTCTTTAAAGGACGAAAAGGAATTGTATGTGCGTATTCTTCCCATACCTGAGCATATTGTTTTATGTCTGAATATGGGGATTCCACCTGCCCACATTATTGCTATGCATGGCCCATTTTCTGAAGATTTAAACGGGGCGATGTTCAGGCAGTATCAAATTAATACGGTGGTGACGAAGGACAGTGGTGAGGTGGGAGGCGTACTCGAAAAGATTCATGCAGCACTCAAAGAAGGAATAGATACAATAGTCATCGAGAGGCCCAGACTGGAATTTCCTCAAAAATACTCGTCTATTGATGAGGTGGTAAAGACGGTTAAAATACAATAGTCTCTGTATTATTTGCCGGGAGAAACTATGGCAAGAAAACGAAAAACAGAAGCTCCTCAAAAGCACATTGAGCAATACGAGCACAAAGACAAGGAGCGGCTCAATAACCCGCCTGTAGGTTTGGTGGATGCTCACACAGATACAGATAATGGCGGCTCGAAAAGAAAAACCTACCAATATGACCAGCACCTTGACCCGCAACTGCAATGGGCAGGCAAGGTTGAGCATACCAGCTTTGATGTGCCTACTGTAAGCCTGTATATGCACGATCGGATGGCCCCGAAAAAGATTATAGAAACCGTAAAAATGTCCCCCGCTGGCGGGGGTGTAGGGGGTGGACGTCAACTGAATTTGTTTGAGGAGCACAAGAAACCACTGCGGGAAGCCATTGAGTTTTACAAGCACAAAGAAGACTGGAGCAATCGTCTCATAGCGGGCGACAGCCTGCTCGTAATGAACTCCCTTATAGAAAAAAAAGCATGGGCGGCAAGGGCGATATTACCATGTGAATGCTGGATACCGATTACGACTGCCATAGTTTGTTCCCTTCGCAGGTATTCTTCCCTATGGCTAGAGACAAAGAAGGCTGGGCTACTTTGGCCAAAAACCTGAAGGCTGAAATTGATGAAGAAAAAATAGAAACGTTCAGAGGAACAGTGTCATTGCCTTTTACCCCGGGCAAAGCAGTGGCAGTAAAGATTATTGATGCAAGGGGGATTGAGAGTGTAAAGATCATCCGCCCATGATGTCCTCTGCTGGCGGAGATGTCACGAAGTGACGAAGGTGGTGTCCCCCTCCAGAGGGGGATTAAAGGGATGTCCCCCTTTGGAGGGGGATTAAAGGGGGAGGATATGAAAGCCGATGAAACCAACAATTACGCATACAACAAAAAGCTGCAACCTTTCGCAAACAGATTACGTAAAGAAATGACGAAGGCTGAGGCATGTTTGTGGAAATATGTATTAAGAGCAAGGCAAATGAAAGGGTATCAATTCAGAAGACAAAGACCCGTTTTGAACTACATCGCTGATTTTATGTGCAAAGAACTGAAACTGGTAATCGAAGTGGATGGATCAACGCATCAATGGGAAGAAACGGCTGCAAAAGATTTGAAGAAGGAAAAATATCTGATAGAAGCAGGATTTAAGGTATTACGGTTTACAGACGAAGAAGTATTAAGGCACATTGAAGGCGTGAGAGAAGGCATTGCTTTGTTTGTTCAGAGAATAGAACAATCCACCCCCTTACTCCCCCGCCAGCGGGGGACAACCGAGCAAGAACCATGAAAAATATGACAAGCTCATTATCAATTTCCCATGGCTAAAAGCCTGAAGGCCGAAATTGATGAGGAAAAAATAGAAGCATTCAGAGGGACAGTAAGCTTACCATTCAGCAATACTGTGAAAGAAAAAGATGGTAAAATACGTAAGGTTGAACGAATAGCCGTGAAGATCATTGACGCAAGAGGGATTGAGAGTTTGAAGATTTTGCCTATAGAGTGATTTTGAGGAACATTATTATCCAATATCTCAGCAAATAGTATGTTTATTCTTCAAACCATTGGACATTTGTGGAATGGATGGGTTTAAAGCTTGGAGGTATCTATGGAAGAAGACAATGTAGAAATAAAGAGACGTTATAAACTGTCTGTCCCCAATAAAAATGATATTCTTGAACCCGCTGCTGGTGAAGCGGTTGAAGCAGAAGATGCCGAATTGACAAGGCTTCAGGCGCTATTATCTCAGTGGCTTCGTATGGAAAATGTTTCTGTCTTGATGGCGGCTGGTTGCTCCGTTTCTCATGATGGGCTTCCTTTAGCCAAATTGGAAAAAACTGTTCTTTCTTTTCTTGAAGAGCACTACAAGGCAAAGGGTAAAGAATCTGCAAACCTTTATGCCTTTATAAATAAAAGGTTACCCTCATTAAAAGAAACAAACCCATCTTCTTTTGAAGCATGGCTTTCTTATCTTAGCAATGCTGCATTTCTTACCTCCCAGAAAGAATCTCCTATATCTGATTTCAAATGGAAAGACGGGGTTCAGTTAAAGCCAAATGAATTAAACACACTTCTTAACGATCTACGCCGTGCAATCTATATTTGGTGTTCTCTTCAATTGCCAAATCCAGGTGATAAAACTACCGGACATCATGCCTTTGTTGCGAAACTTATCGCACGTGATCCTTCTTTAGGACGTGCGAAAGTATTCACTTTGAATTATGATACTCTTATAGAGCAGGCATTGGATCATTTGGGGATTCATTATGTAGATGGTTTTGTAGGTCAAGCCGAACGCCGCTTTGAACCTTCTTGTTACGGCCTCGATATGTATTATCCCGGTGAGGTCTCAGAAGGTAGGGTTAGGCGGTATGATAAATTTATCCAGCTTTATAAACTCCACGGCTCTATTCACTGGTGGGAAAGAAATGATGGCAAGGATGTACTTGCTTCGCACCTGTCCTTATCGCCGTTTATAGAATGGCGAGCTGAATACCAAAAATCCAAAACCATTAATAACTTTGAGAGTATCTTTCGAGAAGAACTTGGCCCTGTAGGGATTCTACCAACTTCAAATAAATATATTCAAACTCTTGATTTACCTTATGCCCACATTTTTCGTGCTTTTCATCAAACTCTTCAGCAGCCACAAACTTTTTTAATTGTCGTGGGTTATGGTTTTGGTGACGAACATGTAAACAGGATTATTGAAGATGCACTTATTAATCCGAGTTTTGTGATGCTGGTTGTAGACCCTCGTCCAAATGAAAACATGATTAAAAGGCTAAAAGAATATCAACAAATGGGAGCGCGGGTGTATTTACTTTCACCATATTTAGAATCTAAGGAAATTTTACCCGACAGTCCTGCGACTTTTGATGATTTTGCCAGGATCGTTCTCCCAAATGTCTCGTGGCTAAATGATTGGATTAAGCTGAAAAAGATGGAACAAATACTAAAGCGCAGCTTAAACACGAACACTTTGGAAAAGGACGATAATGATGAATGATAAGATCGTCGGACATGTAGTGGGCGTACATGGTTTTTGTGTTAAGGTAGAACTTGCTTCCGAAATAAAAAGCCCCGTGCGTGCCCATCTATCGAATTTGCAAGGTGCGAGTCTTGCTATTTCAATAAATGCATATCTGTCCTTTAGCATAGGTGCTGGCCAATATGCTATTGGCATCGTAACAGACTTAGATGCACGTGATAGCTATGAGCCAACAAATGAAGAACTTTCTTTGGAACTGACGCGGCCTCGCCGTGTTGCGACAATTCAGCTACTTGGAACTTTAAAACCTGTATTTCGTTCTGAATCCTATCGTTTCGACCCAGGCATTAGTATTTTACCAACCTTGGATACACCAGCGGAGATTGCCGAGAAATATCTTCTTGATGCCTTATTCGACGATGCACCTAAGAGGAATAAACCAGAAGACCACCCAGATGGAGAACCTTTCGATAGCGGCCTCCGAATAGGCATAGCTATTGCGCTTGGCAACCAGATTGTTAAAGGTTCTTTCAATGACTTGTTCTCAAGGCCTCTCACCATCGTAGGCAATACCGGCTCTGGTAAATCCAATACGGTAAGTCATCTTATACAGCAATCACAAAAAGATCGTATAACTAATCGACCAAAAGTATTTATCCTAGATATAAACGGCGAATATGCCAGTGCTTTCGAGAAGTCAGAACCGGATGGTGGTCGTATGCCCAATCACTTATATGTCAATGGAAAAGAATTCGGTTTACCTGTTTGGCTCATGAATACCCATGAAGCTTGTGTTTGGTTAAGTGTTGCGGAACAGACACAACAACCTGCATTGATAAATCTGTGGTCAATCGCTAAAGGAGGTAAGGCAGAACCATCTATAAGAGAAAACAATGTCCGCGAAGTTATTCTAAAGATTACGCAGCTATTGAACACTTTGGACGATGACAGAGCAATAAACAAAGGAAAAGACTGTAATCTTATTGGGTTAACCTTATCTGCATATGCTCAATTGTTGACATTAGATAGTAACGATAAGAAAATCCTGGATGAAATAATAAAAACAATAAAAAAATATGATAAAAATTACACAAAATCATTAGGTAGTGATGAACCACTTGTGAAAAAACATTTACAAACACTTCAGTCAAATATTTTGTTGAAGACGTCCACGCCGGACGCATCTCTTGTGCAACAGTCTGCAGATAAGCCAATATACTTTGGCCTTAATTACTTGCAAAACCCAAGTGAGCTACACAAGGCAGCAAGTGTTGAGGAAGGTGATCAAAGTTTCCGTCAGTTTTTAAGAGGATTACAATTGCGTATCGGAAATCGTCTTAGGGATCAACGTTGGCATTGTTTCTTAAATTATAACAAACTTGGGATTAATAGTTTTCGAGATTGGCTTGAGAAATTAGGCATAGGCAGTAAAACGGAAGGAACAAAAGGAAATGACGTTTGTGTTATAGACTGCTCAATGATTGATTATGAAGTCATTCCCTACGTGTGTGGCATTATAGGGCGTTTGTTACTGGAACTTCGTGAACATGTACCGTCTAAGATACGTTTTCACGAACCTTGGGTTACGGTACTTGAAGAGACACATAATTATGTCTGTCCTGTTCGTCAAAATGAATCAAGGGGACTAAGCGTTTCCCGTGAAGCATTTGAGCGAATTGCTAAAGAGGGACGCAAGTTTGGGCTTTCTCTCATTG
>JAUPKS010000013.1 GCA_030837315.1 Planctomycetota bacterium | reverse complement strand
TTCCTTCGGTAATTGATAAGGTGGAACCTGCAAAAAACACCTTAAGGTCGGAAGGTTTTTATGACCTCGATCGATACATAGAGAGTGTTAATACAGTAAACGATGCCCTTGGGATTCTGTCTGCCTTGTATTACCCTTCGTCGATGACGGTGCTCAACAACGATATGAGGTATTCTGTATATTCCTCCCGGGAGATTTTTAGAGCGCTGGACGATACGGAAGAAAATATCTTCCTTGATCTGTATAAAGACCACATTCTTTCTTCCATCGTGGAATTTTCCCCAAATGTATTGGGTATCTCTATAACGAGTACCTCTCAAATCATCCCAGGGCTAACCCTTGCAAAGTTGATAAAGGATCGAAACAAAGATATCCATGTTACCGTAGGTGGAAGTGTTTTTACCAAGCTCATTGAAAATGTAAAAAAGGTGGAGGGGTTGTTTTCGATTGTTGATAGTTTTGTCGTTTTTGAGGGTGAACATGCCTTATTGGGACTTGTAGAACAGGTGGGGGGCAAGAGGGATTTTGCAAAGGTGCCCAACCTGGTTTATCGGGAGGACAATGTTACAAGGATGAATGAGCCGTTTTTTTCAGAGGATTTAAATAGGCTTCCTACGCCTGATTTTGATGGGTTTCCCCTGAGGCTTTACCTCACCCCTGCATCTGTCTTGCCCGTGCAGACATCCAGGGGATGTTATTACAGGAAATGTGCCTTTTGCAACTTACATCTGGATCACAGGAATTTTCGTTTACGTCAGCCGGAATTACTCCTGGAGGACATCCGTAAGCTTTCAAAAAAATACAATACCCCATATTTTTTCTTTACCGACGAGTCTGTTCCCATGAATCAATTACGGGAGATATCACAAGGCATAATAAAAAACCAGTGGGATATAAAATGGATGTGTGGGGTGCGATTTGAAAGCGCCCTTACGGGCGATGTGCTTGCGAAGATGCACGAATCCGGATGTCAAAAGTTGGTTTTTGGTTTAGAGTCTTACAATCAGCGGATGCTGGGGTTGATGAAAAAGGGGACGAAGGTAGATGTTGTGAAAAAGGTATTGGATGAATGCTTGAAATCAGGTATATCGTTCCACCTCTATATAATCATTGGGTTTCCCACAGAGACTCAAATCGAAGCATTAGAGACAATCGGCTTTGTGCTGAATAAAGAATATCTGGATTCCCCTGGCTTTTCCTGTTTGCCGTCCCTTTTTGGAATGGAGAAGGACTCCCTGATTACCCAAAATCCTTCAGAATATGGGTTAAGAAGTATAATGGCACCCAAAGGGGAGGATTTAGGCTTAGGGTATTTTTATGAGGTGGAACAGGGGATGTCCCCGGAAGAAGCCGAGAGGATGTATCATTACGCCATAAGTCAATTAAGTGAGAAATTGTGCCCATTCCCCTATAATTATTCAATGCCTGACGGATTGTTGTATATTACACATATGAAAAAAAATGGCAAGTCAACGATAGGGTACCCGGGGGGCGTAGTGTAAAGTAAGAGGGTTGTCGTTTCGGCTCTTTTACCAGACCAGGGGATTAAGGAAAAATGGTTTTATTCAGAACTATTAAAAACAGGCTCGTCCTGATACTTTTGCTCTGTTCATTTCTGCCATTGTTGTTGTTGCGTTTTATGGCGTTTCCCAAGGCACAAATGGATTTGGAAGAAGCTTTAATACGAAACCTGGAGGGCGTGAAACAAAAACAGGCAGAAATTGTAAAGATGTGGTTTGATGAAAGGCGGCATGACGCAAAGGTTGTCAGCAGGAACATCTCTGGCTTAATGGAGCGTAGTGTGAATGATAAGCTCAAGGGCTATCCAAAGTTGTACGATTGTATTGATATGGTCAGAACAGAGTATGGATATAAAATGGTGTATATTGTTTCATGTGATGGAACTGTGCTCGTGGCCACACAACGGCAACTGATAGGGTCCAATATGCTGAGTTACGATTATTGCAGGGAGGGGTTAAATGGAACTATTTGCATATCAAAGATTCAATGTCTTGATCAGGGTGAAGGTGAGAGCAAAAAGAGCGATAGTGACGGTCCGATGATGTATATATCTGCCCCACTCATTGATTCTGATAATCGTACGATAGGGGCTGTCGTTCTCAAGGTAAATACCTTGCCCCTTAGCGAGATTATGAAGAGTGCAAAACTGGGAAAAACCGGAGAAACTTTTCTTATCAACCGCGAGGGTTTTATGCTTACCGAGTCGCGGTTTGCCGATGAGATGAGAAATGCCGGGTTAATTCAGCAAAGGACGGCATTGGCGTTAAAGGTGATAAATCCATATACAGGAAAGCTTACTATTGGGGCTCAAAAATGCCTGAGTGGCAAGGATGGTTATGATTCAGATGGCTACAAAAATTACGACGGCAGGAATGTCCTGGGTGCATGGTGCTGGATTCCTGAGCATGACTGCGGCTTGCTAGCGCAGATTGCTATCCAGGAGGGATATGGGGCAGCATACAGTTTGAAAAACTTCGTTCTCTCGATGTTGTTGGTATTGGCTTTTCCTTTAGCATTGGCTGCATTCTATTTTGGGAAACGGATTTCCGCCCCCATTTTAAATATAACAGAAGTAACGAGAAAGATTACCAGTGGCGACCTGGGGCAACGAGTAAAAGACAGTGGCAAAAAAGATGAAATTAGTGAATTGGCGCAGGCGTTCAACGTTATGGCTGAATCCCTGGAGGAGAAAACGGTTGCATTGAGAAATTATACGACCGACTTAGAAAATATTGTAAAAGAGAGGACCCTTAAACTCCAGGAGATGACAAATTTTTTACATAGTATTTTAGCGGGTTCTACGGAATATTCGATCATTGCAGAAGATTTGAATGGCAATATCCTCGCATTTAATAAGGGGGCAAGCCTGATCTATGGTTACCGGCCAGAAGAGGTGACTGGTGTGGCGAATGTGCGGATCCTTCATACCGAGGAGGATGTAAAATCGGGGAAAGTCGATCGTATTTTAGAGTTGGCGCGCAAAACGGGTCGATATGAGGGAGAGGTAATGAGAAAGAAGAAGAATGGTGAAATCTTTCCCGTTCATGTTACGTTTACCTTGCGACGCGACGAAAAAGGGCAACCCATTGGTTTTGTCGTGATATCCAAAGATATTACGGAAGAAAAATTAGTGGCACTCGAAAAAGAGATTATAAATAATATCAATAAGATTATTGCGTCGGGTCTGGATATTAAAGAAGTGTACAAGAATATTTATCGAGAATTGAAACGCAGAATCGACTTTACCTGGTTAGGTGTGGCGTGTCTCATCGATGGGACAGAAATTGCTGAAGATTCTCATGTTGTTGATGGGGTATTGTTATCCACCGATTGGTTACATTGCTACCGGTCTCTCTTGCATGCAACGGCACAGGATGTCTCTGTCAAAAAGGGTGTCCCTGTTTTTGTTATGGATACCCGTGAAGGAGGTTATCAGTTTGATCGGCAATTATATGAAAAGGGGATACATTCTTATGTCTGTTTTCCATTGAAATCGAAAGGGATTACCATCGGAACTGTTACACTCGGGAGTCGACAGAAAGATGCTTTTGCCGACGCGCATTTTGGATTATTAAATCAAATCATTCCGCAATTGGCCATCGCTATTGAGAATGCGAGGCTTTTTGTATCGATAAGGGAATCGGAAAAAAAATATCGGGATCTCGTGGAAAATGCCCCGGAAATGATTCACGAGGTCGGTCTTAAGGGAAATTTTATTAATGTAAATAAGACAGAATTATGTAAATTAGGATATTCCCTCGAAGAAATGAGGCGGATGATGCTGGAAGATGTCGTTCCAAAGGAATATCGTGAGGAAATAAAGAGACATATTAAACGGATTAAAGAAACCGGATGTAGTGAGTTGGAAACCGTGTTTCTGACAAAAGCAGGAAAGGAAATCAACGTCGAGATTAATGGAACAGGTCTTTGTAATGTCAAAACGGGTGAATGTGTTTGTGTGAGGGCATTTGTGAGGGACATTACAGAAAGAAAAAGGATGGAGGATCAAGTGCGGCGGTCAGAAAAATTGGCCTCGATGGGCGAGCTTGCTGCTGCGATTGCGCATGAGATTCGAAATCCCCTGGGCGCAATATGCAATTCCGTGGGCATTTTGGACGCCCATCTGAAATTGACAGGTCAGGACAAAGATTTATTGGAAATGATTGTAGGCCAATCCGAAAGATTAGACAGGATTATCAGTGATTTCTTAACTTTTGCACATCCCCGTGAGCCTTCCTTTTCTTTGCAGGATATCCGGGAAGTGATTAAAAACACCCTTTTTCTGCTGGAACAGGATAGTCGGTTTACCGATCAGATCGAGCTAAAAGAGGTGTACGAGAGTATATTGCCGAAAGTTTATATTGATACAGATCTCATCCACCAGGTGTTATGGAATCTATTGATAAACTCGCTCGAAGCAATGCCTCGTGGCGGACAAATTAAGGTCATGGTAAGAAAAACCGATCTTTTTTTACGAGACGCTGTGGAGATAGTGATATCAGATTCGGGAATAGGTATACCAGATCACGAGTTGGACAAGATATTTGAACCTTTTTATACGACAAAAACAGAAGGAACGGGATTGGGTCTCTCGGTGGTTCAGCGTATTATTGATGACCATGGGGGGGCTATTGATGCTAAAAGCAAAAAAGACAAAGGTGCGGCCTTTTATATTAAGTTGCCGGTCGGAAATGAGAAATTAGCAATCCAGGATAATCTTTTCGTGGGATAATGTAAGGGTTATGGAAAACGGTAAAATACTTGTTGTGGAGGACCAAGACGCCATGAGAGAATCCCTCATGATTGCTTTTAAGGATGAGGGATATCAGGTTGAGGGCGCTGCGAGCGGAGAAGAGGCCATGCACAAATTAGACAATCAAAATGGGTACGACCTGGTAGTTACAGATTTAAAGATGAAAAAGGTCGATGGCCTGGAAGTGCTCAGGGCTGCGAAGTCTGCGAATCCATCCGCGGAAGTGGTCCTGATTACGGCGTATGGCACCATTAGTACGGCAGTTCAGGCAATTCGTGATGGGGCATATGACTATGTGACCAAGCCTTTCCGCCATCAGGAAATTCTGAAAGTTGCAAGAAAGGCGCTTGAAAAAAAGAGCTTGAAAGACAGGGTCAGGTATCTCGAAGGGGAAATTAGAGATAAATACAAATTTGAAGGTATTGTGGGTAATTCTAATGCCATGCTGGAGGTACTAAAAACGACTTCACAGGTATGCCGTACAGAAAGCACCGTTCTGGTTACGGGGGAGAGTGGAACAGGAAAGGAGCTGATTGCGCGGGCTATCCATTATAATAGTCTGCGAAAGGACGGGCCATTTGTTGTGATTAATTGTGGCGCATTGCCTGAAAATTTGCAGGAAAGCGAACTGTTCGGACACATGAGGGGGGCATTTACCGGGGCCATTAGGGATAAGGTTGGGTTGTTTCTGCAGGCGCAAAAGGGAACGATTTTGCTGGATGAAATCGGTGAAACTGCGCCTTCTACACAGGTAAAACTCCTGCGGTTTTTGCAGGATGGGGAGATTCGCCCGGTTGGTGGAAATAAGGCGATATATGTCGACGCAAGAATCGTTGCTGCTACAAATGAAAATTTAGAAAAAGCCGTTGAGTCTGGAAAATTCAGAAAAGATCTTTTTTACCGAGTTAATGTAATTCGTATTCATCTTCCTTCCTTAAGAGATCGAAGGGAAGATATTCCGCTCTTGGTGGAATATTTTTTTGAAAAGATTTTGGAAAAGCTAAAAAAGGAAAAAAGGGTGTTTTCCAAAGAATCGATGAGGGCATTAATGAATTACAATTGGCCTGGCAATATTAGAGAGCTTCAGAATATAATAGAAAGGGTAGTTACATTGTCTAAGAACGAAACCATTTCTGTGGAAGAACTTCCGCTTCCTACCGAGGAATCTTCCGCGCTTACCGAAGATCTGCATGAAGGTCAGAAAAGGAAATCGTTTATTGTGACATCTCTTGCAGAACAAGAAAAGAATGCAATTGTTGAGGCTTTAAATAAATATGGCGGTAATCAAACAAAGGTTGCTCAGGTACTCGGGATATCTACAACAACCCTGTGGAGGAAGATAAAAAAATACAGGATTAGACCACAACACGAAATTTCAGATAAGGTTGAGAAATAATTTCATACTGAAACTACTGTTGCATAATGGAATGTTCTTGTGGCTGAATAAGCCGTGGTTTGTAAGGAAATAAAAGCGTATTGTTTTTTAATAAGATGTTGATCAAATGCCACTTATGTAAAACATAAGTGGCATTTTGTTTTTTTGCTGCCGTTGGTATATCTTTCGTTTATGTTGTTATTCCAGAGAGCGTTTATATTGTGCAGTTGCGGAGAGAAAATGGATATTGCTGATGTTTAACAGGAGAAAAATCGCTGAGGTTAAAAAAGTCATCGATGTTAAGTTTGAGGTAAAAGAAGATTTTGAAGCAGATAAGGAGAGTTGTTCTGCTCGTTTAATGGGAGGTTTTAAAAGGGCTTCTACTGGGGAGAATAGAAAAATGCCGGTGCTGGAAGAGATAAATAAAATGAGTGCATATATAAAAAAGTTGCCGAGGGCGCCACACCCTGCAATCCCTGCAAAGGAGGTGTGGCTTTCCTTGTGGGGGGCGTTTTTGGGTGTAGGATTTACTGCGTTGCTTGCTTATATCTGGAAATTTCCTATGTTGTTAGGGCCGTTTGGTGCAAGCGCCGTGTTGATTTATGGTGCATATAAGGCTCCGCTCGCACAACCGAGAAATGTCCTCTTGGGACATTTTCTTGCGGCGTGTATTGGTGTAACGGTACATGATTTTTTTGGTACCGCGTTCTGGTCTATTGCGCTGGGAGTTGCCCTTGCGCTTGTGCTCATGACGGTCACGTATTCGATCCATCCCCCGGCTGGTGCTACGGCATATGTGGCCGTTCAAACCGGTGGGTTGGGTGTTGGATATATGTACATTTTGAACCCCGTTATTTTGGGGGCACTCATTTTGGTGGTCATAGGTGTTGTTTTCAATAAGCTTGGGAAAAGGGATTATCCAACGCATTGGTGGTAAATGAGCTTCGCAAGTGTAAAAGAGGTTCCTTGTTCTTGGATTTGGATGAGCATTTGTTAAATTACGGAGAAAATTATGTATAT
>JAUPKS010000099.1 GCA_030837315.1 Planctomycetota bacterium | reverse complement strand
ATAAGGGTTTTAATAATAAACCAGACAAAGATGCCGGCAGAAACACACAAAACACCCATGCATCGTGCTGATTTACAACAGAACGGAAGTTACCTCCCTTCTTTTCAGAGCACCTGGGAAGAAGATGCCCATCGAAGAACCGAACACACATTTCCTGACAAACACACCATATCTAACCTCATTTCCTGGGCAAGTAAGATGCTGCACGATCATAACATCGATTCCCCCCGTCTGGATGCAGAGGTTATTCTCTCATATCTTCTGGATTGCAAACGTATCAGCTTTTATGTACATCCTGACAAATCAGTAGAAAACCCCATTGCCGTAAGTTACCAAAAAGCCATCCAGAGGCGCTCGCAGCGGGTTCCACTACACTATATTACACATCATGCCGAATTTATGTCCCTGGATTTTTATGTAGATGAACGCGTGTTGATTCCGCGTCCCGAAACGGAATTAGTTGTAGAGGCCGTTATTAAAAAGTCACAAATTCTGTCCAAGGAAGAAGAGATCGTTATGGTGGATATTGGGGTGGGAAGCGGCAACATTGCGATAGCCCTGGTAAAAAAGATTGATAAGGCCAGGGTATTTGCAGTAGACATATCCCCTGACGCATTATCTGTTGCTGCGATGAATGCCCAACGGCATGAAGTACCCAACACAATAACATTTTTATGCGGAGACACCTTTACACCACTCGAAGGATACGGAATTGAAGGAAAGGCAGATTTTATCATATCAAACCCCCCTTATGTATCAAGCAATGAATTCAGTACCTTACAAAAGGAAGTGAGGGATCATGAACCGTATATCGCACTTGTCAGCGGGGAGGACGGTTTCCCTATGTTCAAACGTATCATCGCACATGCAAATACCTGGCTCAGGCCAGGCGGGTTTATTATTTTTGAGGTCGGTGAAAAACAGGCACAACAGGTAGCGCAGTTCATAGAAAATACGGGACGCTTTAAAAAGCCAGAACTTGTGAAAGACTATCAAAATATAGACCGTATCGTCGTTGCACAAATGGAGGAATCTTGTGGATAAAATCGTCATTGAAGGAGAAAATCGATTAGAAGGAAGCGTGAGAATCAATGGGGCAAAAAACGCTGCCTTACCTATTATGGCGGCATGTTTATTATTACATGGCCCATCCCGGATAAAAGGGATACCAAACATTATCGACATCCAGACACAATCGGAAATACTGATGAATCTCGGCGGAGAAGTAAAAAAACATGAGGATGGAACTATTGAGATAATATTCAGGGATGGAGAAAACAATGATAAATTTACAGCGCCCTATGAACTTGTCAGAAAGATGAGGGCATCCATATGCGTCTTAGGACCATTGTTAAGTAAAAGGGGCAGGGCAAAAGTCTCCTATCCCGGCGGGTGTGTTATCGGCCAACGCCCCATTGATTTACATATAAAAGGCCTTACGGCGTTAGGCGCCCAGATTGAAACGACGGAAGGATATATAACCGCTTCAGCAGAAAAGCTAAAAGGAACAAATATTTCCTTTACGGGAAAAACCGTGCTGGGAACTTGCAATGTTTTGACAGCCGCGGTATTGGCGGAAGGCACAACCACAATTGAGTACGCAGCCTGTGAACCTGAAGTGCAGGACCTTGCAAACTTCTTGAACAAGGCAGGCGCAAAAATTACCGGAATTGGTGAAAACAAACTGACGATCGAAGGTGTTCGGGAATTGCATGGCGTCGATTATGAAATTATTCCTGATCGGATCGAAGCAGGAACCTTTATGATCGCCGGCGCTATTACCAGGGGTGACATTACCCTGGAAAATGCAAGGCCGGAACATCTCGGCGCGGTAATCGATAAATTACGGGAAATCGGCGTGGAAATAACTCCTCTCGGTAACACCATCAGGGTCAAAGGAAACCATGTATATCATGCAGTAGACTTAATGACATTACCTTATCCCGGCATGCCTACGGACATGCAGGCCCAGTTTATGGCCTTGTTATGCATCGCAGAGGGAAAAAGTATTATCAGCGAAAAGATATTTCCCGACAGATTCATTCATGCTGCTGAATTGAGAAGAATGGGCGCCGACATCCGTATAGACGGGGCAAGTGCGATTATACGAGGCATACCTTTCCTGTCTGGTACTGAAGTGATGGTCTCCGACCTGCGTGCCGGCGCCGGACTTGTGCTTGCAGGTTTGGTAGCAAAAGGGACTACTCAAATCCATCGTATCTATCATTTGGATCGGGGATACGAGCGGCTCGAAGAACGGCTATCAATTCTGGGGGCAGCCATAAAACGTAGTGGTGATTAGATGATAACACCGGAAATCACAACATGACTACCCAATGGAAAAAATCGACGTGTCCTTACTGCGGCGTGGGCTGCGGCCTGATGGTTGAAGTTGAAAAAAACAAGGTTATTCGTGTCTATGGGATGAAGGGCCATCCCATCAACGATGGGGATATTTGCGCATTGCCTGCCAACTACCCATCGCTCTTCACTGCCAAAGGGCGATTGACGCATCCCATGATTCGCCGTAATGGCGAACTCGTACCGGTTACCTGGGACGAGGCCATTATACACGTCACCAACGGATTTAGCCGTATCATAAAGGAATACGGACCAGGCGCAATTGCATTCTACGGCGGTGCAGCGAATTTTACCGAAGAATACTACCTGATAAATAAACTTATGAAGGCAGCCATCGGTACAAACAATGTCGAATGTACCGCTCGTTTATGCATGGCAAGTTCGGCGATTGGATTTATTTCCACCCTCGGCGCCGATGCCCCGCCTACCTGCTATGCCGATATTGAAGATGCCGACCTGTTTTTTATTGCCGGCAACAATATGGCGGTATCGCTGCCGGTTTTATTCCGTCGTATTTGTGCGGCCAGAATAAAAAATTCCGCCAAAATTATTGTAGTCGATCCACGCAGGTCAGAGACCGCATCCGTAGCAGACATTCACCTCCAGATCAAGCCGGGCACTGATGTTGCTCTTAATAATGCCCTGGCCCATATCCTCATGAAAGAAGGTTTCATTCATGAGGAAATTGTTGAACACTATACCACGGGTCTTCGTGATCTGAAAGAAATACTAAAGGAATATCCACCTTCACGCGTTGCGAAGATTACCGGTTGCACCGAAAAACAAATAATTGAAACCGCACGCATCATCGGTCAGGCTAAAGCAATGCTGACATTCTGGTTTCAAGGTTATAACCAATCGACCCAGGCAGTCTTCAAGAATAACACGTTGCATAACTTGTCTTTGTTGACAAACAATTTTTGTCGCCCCGGAGCAGGACCACTCTCAATCACCGGTGAGGCTAACACCTTAGGTTGTCGTTGGGTTGGAACGCTGTCACACCTCTTGCCAGGCATGCGGATGGTTACCAATCCCAGGCACCGGCAGGAGGTTGCAGCATACTGGGGCATTCCGGCTGAAAAAATTCAGCCCACACCAGGACGCTCGATCATTGATATTATCGATGGACTTCATACGGGTGAAGTACGTGCGCTATGGGTCATTTCTTCCAATCCCGCGGCATCTCTTCCGCATACACACTGGGTAGAAGAAGGGCTTGCAAAAGCAGAGATGCTCGTTGTTCAGGATATATTTCACCCTACGGAAACGACCATGCTGGCAGACGTGGTGCTCGCCGGCGCTCAGTGGTGCGAAAAAACAGGTACACTTATCTCCTCTGAGCGGCGCGTTGAACTGGCAGAAAAGATTATTGAACCACCTGGCTTGGCAAAATCCGACTGTGAGATCATCTGGCTGATAGCCCGGGCTATGGGGTTCAACAAGGAATTCCCCTATACCTCACCTGAAGAAGTATTTGAAGAATGGAAGGGAATTACCCGCGGGCGTATTTGCGATATGAGTGGCGTAAACTATGAGCGTCTTCGTAACAGGGTAGGGCCACAATTGCCTTGTCCGGAGGCCAGTCACCCAGGCACGGCGAGATTATTTACCGATTTTCAGTTTCCGAGACCGGATGGCCGCGCCGCACTCCTTGCCCGTGATTATAAAGAACCAGCAGAAACAGCCAATATTGAATATCCCTTTGTCCTCCTCACCGGCAGGCTGGCCTGCCACTTCAATACCAGTACCCGAACCGGTCGCATCAAACGCCTTAATGATATTGAACCAGTAAATTTCGTAGAGATCCATCCTATTGATGCCAAACACCTTGGAATTGAACAAGGAGACGAGGTCGACGTCACTTCACGGAGAGGCCGTGTCCGAGGTGTTGCCCGTATTAAAGATCGTGTACGTACCGGCAATGTTTTCATGAGTATTCATTATGGTAAAGCATCATCGTTAGGAGATTGCAATCTCGTCAATCTTGTCTGTAATCCTGTTTATGATGTCCATTCCAAGCAACCGGAATTTAAGTATTGTGCAGTTAAAATAGAGAAAGTTGAGCGTAAGTAAAGAGCGGGTTCATTATGAAGGAAGAGGATAAAAAAAGCAAAATAGCGGCCATGCAGCAGACAATTACGTTTTTTGAGAAACTGTTGCGCGCATCGACTGACGGCATCCTGATTACAGACGCTACCCATAATATCATTGTAGTCAATGAAGCATTTTGCGGCTATTTTGGACAACAAAGGCACGAAGTTATTGAGACAAACCTGCTTTGTTGGCTAGAACAAGTTGATACTCACGGAACGAGACGTTGGATTGAACTGGTAAATCACATTCATAACAAAGGATATTCCCGGGATGTAGAGTTCCGGTTCATGACACAAACACAGGGAATAAAGTATCTCAACGTTAATGCATCTCTTCTGGAACAAGTTGCCACCGAGGAGATTGGTGTTATTATCAGCATCTGGCGTAACAGTACAGAACTAAAAAACAAGGAAGAATCACTACGGCAGACAAAGGACTATGCTGAAAATCTTATAGAGACCGCAAATGTGATCGTTGTAGGGTTGGATGTTATGGGAAATATCCGTGTATTTAATAAGGCAGCCTCAGATATTACCGGCTATAAAAAGGCCGAAATTATTGGTAAAAATTGGTTTGAAGTTATTGCACTGAAAGACAGAGATCCAATTTTCTGGGAAGAATTTGTTAAATGGCAGACAAGTGGACAGTTATCCAAGACCTTTGAAACCCTTATTTTAACAAAGTCCGGCATGAAGAAGTACATATCGTGGCAAAACAGTGTGATACGGGAAAAAGAACATGTTGCAGGGACAATTTCCTTTGGGATTGACATCACGGAACAAAAACAAGCAAGGGCGCTGATAGAGCAAATGCACCTTGTTACCTTTGTCAAAGACGTAGGTATTGCCCTTACCAAGGGCAATACCTTGCATGAAATTTTACACCACTGTGCAGAGGCCATAGTTAACCATCTCGATGCTGCATTCGCCAGAATCTGGACTGTCAACGAGAAATCGGGAATGATGGAATTGCAAGCCAGCGCCGGAATGTACACTCATTTAGACGGTCCCCACAGCCGAATACCCGTTGGTAAATTCAAGATTGGCCGTATCGCTCAGGAACGCAAACCCCATCTGACTAATTCTGTCACCGTCGATCCGAGCATTAGCCATAAGGATTGGGCAAAGCAGGAAGGAATGGTCGCATTTGCCGGATATCCCCTGCTTACAGGGGATCATCTGGCAGGGGTTGTGGCGATGTTTGCGCGCAAAGAACTTTCTCAGCACACACTAAGGGCATTGGCATCAGTAGCCGACATAATCGCCCTGGGCATAACTCACAAAGAGGATGAGGAAAAGTTGCGGAAGTCCGAAAAAAGATTCAGAACTATTTTTGACAGCGCTAACGATGGGATACTCATGGCTGATATTGAAACCAAAAAATTCCACACAGGCAATAAAAAAATTTGTCAAATGTTAGGATATACCCAGGAAGAGATCAAAGATATCTTAGTCACGGATATCCATCCCAGAGAATTTTTGCCGTATGTTCTGAAACAGTTTAAGAAGCATGCGAAGAGAGAGGATACACGCGCTGTAGATATACCCGTCAAAAGAAAGGATGGCAGTGTTTTTTTCGCTGATATCAACACGTCACGCATAACCTTTGCCGGAAATATCTATCTCATGGGCATCTTTAGAGACGTCACCGAGCGCAGACAGACAGAAGAAAAAATGAGACACCTGGCTTTTCACGACGCACTTACTGCCCTGCCGAATCGAATATTATTCAATGATCGTCTCAATTTGGCCTTAGCGCACTCTCATCGTACGAAAGAGATGCTTGCCGTCCTGTTTTTGGACCTTGATAGATTTAAGGTCATAAATGATACGTTGGGGCATAGCATGGGAGATCAGTTGCTCCAGGGTGTTGGAGACAGACTGAAGAACTGTTTGCGTGAAGACGACACCATCGCCCGCCTTGGTGGCGACGAATTTGCTTTGTTATTACCAGGGATCATACACGAGGAAGACGTTGTCAATATTGCACGGAAAATCATCAAAATCATAAAACAGCCGTGGACCATTGGAGAGCACAAACTCTATATCACGGCAAGCATTGGAATTGTTCGCTATCCCTATGACGGTAACGATGCAGAGACCCTCCTGAAGAATGCCGATACTGCTATGTACCATGCCAAGGAACAAGGCAGAAACAATTACCAATTCTATACCACATCCATGCATGCCAAATCCTTTGAAAAGATGATGATGGAAAGCAGTCTTCGTCATGCTTTGGAGCATGAGGAATTTATCGTCCACTACCAACCAATTATTACTATCAGTTCCGGCAAGATCGCTGGCATGGAGGCACTGGTACGTTGGCAACACCCCGAGTATGGGCTTATTTCTCCTGGAGAATTTCTTCCCATGGCTGAAGAAATCAGGCTGATCGTCGCAATTGATGAATTGGTACTGCGTACAGCATGCAAACAAAACAAGACCTGGCTAAACGCCGGATTTCATCTGGAGTATGTGGCGGTAAATCTTTCAGCGCACACGTTCCAGCAACATAACATACTGGAGATTATTACCTCGGTATTGCAGGAAACCAAGCTGGACCCGCATTTTCTTGGACTGGAAATTACCGAGGGTATTGCCATGCAAGATATCGATACCACGATTTACAAACTGAGTAAATTGAGAGAGCTGGGAATTCAAATCGCTATCGATGATTTTGGCACGGGCTTTTCTTCCTTGAGTTATCTCAAGAGGTTTCCCGTTAATAAGCTCAAAATCTGTCCGCAATTTGTAAGCAATATTGCAACCAATCACAAAGACATGATGATTGTTTCATCAATTATTGCCCTGGCACAAGGCCTGCAATTCAAAGTTGTTGCCGAAGGGGTTGAGACCAAAGAGCAGTTCTCCTTGCTGAAACAGCTGGAATGTGATGATCTTCAGGGGTATTTGTTCTGCAAACCACTGCCGGCTGACGTGATCGAAAAAACGCTATGGCATGATCACCTGCGCAGAGATAGCTGGCATAGGAAATTGTCACTGTTTTTTCCTGAGAAGAATGTGGAACATGGTAATGACGTTGTGGTGGTAAAAGAATAAAAATCGATGAAATTTGCTCCCGGAATATGAAGATATTATTTTTTGTTTGAAGAATAAATGCCATTTTAAATATAATCATCCTGAATAAACGTTTCCGGATATAACACATCCGGTAGCGGAACGCTAAACCTTATACCTATTCAATGGAACGGGATTCAGGATATATGTCATCTGTTTCAGGCGAAAAGAAGCTGCACCAGCGGCTCAAGATACTCTCAGATGCCTTTTTGCTGTCCTCAAGGGCTTTGGACTACAAATCGGTCATGCGGGCTGTGACGAGACACTTCAAGGTATTTACGGGGGCAGACGCATCCGTCCTTTTGTTAAACAATAATGACGAAAACCTCACGCCGGTTTGTTCTGCAGGAATTCCTTTCTCTAAGATCAAAGATGTAAGCCTGCCGTGCTCTACACGATTGAAAGACATCATTACCCACCCCGTCATGGATGTACGATACACCGCCTTTATGAATACCCCCCTTATCTACAACCGGAGACTCATCGGTTTATCTGCAGTATTTAGTATCGTGCCTGAGAAATTTCATTTTTTAGAGCATGACAAATACGAAAACCTTCTCCTGACCATGCTGGCCAGCCATATTGCAGTGAGTATTGAAAATATAATCGCTATGAATACGATCGAGTCAATAGAACGTTCTAAATTCGAGTGGGAAAGCGCCTTCGATGCCATGGATGATCTTATTAGCATACACGATAAGGATTTTACCATTGTCCGTGCAAACAAGGCCGTAGCAAAGAAATTCAATATGGATATCAGGAAAATTGCAGGGGAGAAGTGTTATAAGATTTTTCACGGTACGGAAGAACCGTGGAAGACTTGCCCACACCGTAAGACTATGGAGACGATGACACCATGCACGGAGGAGATTGATGATCCCCACATGTGCGGCATCTTTATCGTCACAACATACCCTTATTTCAATGAGAGAGGGTCGTGTACTGGTTCAATTCATGTGGCAAAGGAGATGATTGAGAAATGAGCTCCCACCCAAATCAGCAATTCAAGGAAGGTTAAATAATTGAAATCCATTGATTCTTGATAACCATAAATTAGAATATGAAAGCAGTATTCTTTACCGAAAAGCAGCATTTTCACAGTTTCTGAGTGCCGATCATGCGGCATAAAGGCTGTGGTTAAATTTTGCCATGTGAAAACCATAAAAAAGAATTTCATGGCGAAAGGAGCGAATGTGAAACTCTCAGATGTCCTGACCAAAGAACGGATAATTATCAATCTGACCGGAAAGGATAAATACAATGTCCTGGAAGAAATGGTACAGATGGCCAGAGCTTCAGAAAAGGTAACAAACGAAACAGACCTCCTTAAGAAGGTAACTGAACGGGAAAAGATTAAAAGTACGGGGATTGGCGGCGGGATTGGAATTCCACATGCCCAGACTTCCGGCGTAAGAGATATTATTGCATGTCTGGGGATTTCAGAACCGGGGATTGAATTCAATGCCATCGACGGAAAACCTGTTCATTTAATCTTTCTCATTGCTACAAATGAACGCACCGATAGCAAGTATCTCGGCCTTTTAAGCAGGATTGCCCGTTTGTTTATGGACGAACCATTTAAACAGAGGATCATGAAATCCACCTCGCCGGAAGAGATCATGACTCTTATCATCGAAAAAGAAAAGAATAATATTTAATATAATTATGACGGAAGAAGCGGTAAAAAGGAGCTGTCTTTATGGATTCGATGCATTTTTCTACTTCAACAATAATTTTGATGCTTATACTCTTTTTTATGCTTCTCATCGTTTCTGCCTTTTTTTCACTAACGGAAACGGCTCTTTTTTCTATTAACAAAGTACGGCTGGATTACCTCATCAAACAAAAGAATAAAAGAGCCCTCTCTATTTACAAGAGTATTAACGAACCAGACAAGCTCCTCAGCACCATCCTCACAGGGAATAATATCGTCAACACCGTTGTGTCAACGATAGGAACAACGATTGCGATATATTATTTACATGAGTGGGGGGTAATCTTAGCGCCACTTATTGTTGCATTTATCTTACTTCTGTTTGGTGAGACATTTCCCAAGCTGTTAGCGACACAATTTCCTGAGCAACTTTCCTTATTGATTATCAAACCTTATGAGTGGATACGATGGATATTGTCACCCAGTGTTACCGTACTTACGTATATGACCTACCTCTTTTTTAAGCTATTTGGCGTGAAAATTGAATATAAAAAAACGATCTTCAGCCGTGAAGAGGTAAAACACATTATTAAGGAAAGCGGAGAAACAGGTGAATTGGCAGACGGTGAACATAAGTTATTGCACAAGATATTTGAATTTAATGATAAGCTCTCTAAAGAGATCATGGTCCCGAGAGAACGCATTATTGCTATAGATGCCGACATAGGCCGTGAAGAAATAATGAGAATCGTTACCGAAGAAAATTATACACGGTACCCGATATACAGACAGTGCATTGATAATATCATTGGTGTTATCCATGCAAAAGCAATCATTAATATGATTGCGAATAATCCGCTTTTTATCCTGGAAGATCTCATAATAGAACCTTATTTTGTATCTGAAGACAAAAAGATTAGCACGATATTCACGGAATTTCAGCAAAAGGGATTACACATTGCTATTGTCAAAGATGCCCAGGGCGCTGTCTCTGGTTTGATTGAGATAAAAGACATCCTGAAGATCATTTTCGGGGAATTAAGGGAAAAGACTGCCCCGGAATGAAAAGCTCCCCGGCGAAGCAGTTATGCAGGATAAATTTCATTGCCTATTGCCATCTGCTTACCACCCGCTACCTTCTGTGCTCTGAACAATTAACTCGATCGTATAGGAATTTTCATTTTATGTAAACAGGTCATACGATGTCTGGCATAGAGAATCACCCTTACAAAAGGGGGCGAGGGGGTAGCAAGCTTGTCCTCATGAAAATGGGGAATAGCACAGAAAAAAAACAACCCCCTGAATCCCCCATTATTAAGGGGGACTTAAACGGAATAATTTAAAACCCGTAACTCGCCACACAAAACCATTATTTATAAGAATTACACCTAAAACATTTTAAGGGTCAATTACAGTATGGAACTACCAGTAATCTCATTAAAGGCCAGGAGAAATTCACTCCATCCATGGATATTCAGCAGAATGATCCGTCATCCTCAACAACGCCTGCAACCAGGCAGCCTAGTAGAGGTACTTTCCAGGGAAGGGAGCTTTATTGGCAGAGGTATCTATAATTATAAAAGTAACATTGGCATTCGTTTGTTAACCGAGAATACCTCTGAAATGCTGGGAAGCGAGTTCTTCTTCAAAAAACTTGAACAGGCAAAGATACTTCGTGAGGAAATTCTGGGGATTCACAGAACTTCTAACTGCTATCGTCTGGTACATGGAGAGGCCGATGGCCTGTCGGGCTTGATTATTGATAAATTCGCTGATGTGTTTGTCGTGGAACCATACTCCGCCGGCTATATCGGAATCATGGAATGGATCGCATCGTCTTTACAGTCCCTTTATCCCGGCAGCCGGATTGTTGTCCGCCCGGACGAGCGAATTGCCGTTAAGGAAGGAGCGGATTTTTCAAAGGTTGCCAAGGCTTATCCCAGCCCTGATTTTATTGAAATCAGTGAAAACCTTTTGAGGATGAAGGTAAATCTCAAAACGGGACATAAAACGGGATTTTTTCTTGATCAGCGTGAGAATCGGCTTACCCTGTCGCAGTACTGCCACGGCAAGGAGGTGCTCGATTGTTTTTGCTACACAGGCGGATTTGCCATTTCTGCAATGCTGGCGGGCGCAAAGTCCGCTTCGGCAATAGACCTGGATGAGAAAGCATTGGAAACAGCCAGGGAAAATGCACGGCTCAACTCGGCAAACGTGACGTTTCAGCACGTTAATGCGTTCGACCATCTGCGTATGATGATCAGCAAGGGTATGCAAGCCGATATCGTGATCCTTGATCCTGCCAAACTTGCCGGATGTACCGAAGAAATCAACCGGGCGCATCGAACCTACGGGGATATCAACAAGCTTGGCATGCAAGTCGTTAGTCCGGGTGGCATCCTGCTGACATGTTCCTGCTCAGGTCTCATATCGGAAATGGACTTTCTTTCCATACTGACCCGTTCCGCTGCAGAGGCGGGAGTTGTGCTACAAATCTTTAAACTCACGGGTGCGTCGCCAGATCACCCTTTTTCCAGCATCTTTCCCGAAGGGCGATATCTCAAAGCCGTCTTTGCAAGGGTATTTCCCTATACAAAAAAAGAATAGATATACAATATTGGTACGAAAAGAACCGTCACTTTGATCCTTTTCCACAAAGGGCGAGGTAATACGGAAATTTTTGGCTACACGAATCTATCAATAAGCGTTCCCACTCCCCTGGTGGGCAATGTCATTGAATTAAGGGAGAGAGCTTTTCTTTTCAAGGTAAAGCCTGAAGGGCTGACAGAGTATAGCCCAAGGCGACAGCCTTGGGCTAAGGATTTAATAATATTTTTAGCCCTGAAAGGGTGTGACACATTATCTAAGGGACAGAAACAGATATGCCCTCATGTAAATGGGCATAGGCCAACCTAACTCTATATAGCCAGTTACCTACTCTACCCGGAATTGTCATCGTAGAATGACTTATCCTGGTTTTTGCCAGAAAAGCATAATGAGAAATGCCTTGATAAGGAATTTATTGTCGTATACTATATTAAAATTGCAAGTCACGTTGTAAAGAGGGACATAAATGAGCCCAACAGTGTTTCGCTACAATCAATATAAATTTTTGTTTTTTTCGCGAGAAGAGCGAAGGATGCATGTGCATGTATGATCTCCTGATGGGGAGGCAAAAATATGGTTAGAACCTGAGATTGAATTGGCGGTAAATAAAGGATTGAAACAGAGCGAAATCAGCGACTTACTTAAAATAACAAAGGAACGAATTCATGAAATCAAGGAAAGTTGGAAAAAACACTTCTCAAGTTGAAGTAACCAATATATCTAATCACGGGATATGGCTGTATGTTAAAGGTACTGAGTATTTTTTACCATTCGAAGATTTTCCGTGGTTTAAGGAAGCGAAGGTAGGTGAAATAATGGAAGTAGAGCTTTTTCATGACAATTACCTGAGATGGGAAAAACTCGATATTGATCTTGAAATAGAATCATTGGTAGAGCCTGATAAATATCCTCTCGTATATCAAAACTAACAATTCAAAACATCTGCGATTTTTTGCTAGAGAGAATCTTTTTTGTTTTGACAAAATCCTTCTAGGGGTGACCTAAGAAGCATCTGGTGTTTTGGCATTGTGAAGTATATTCAATAATCAAGGTCTGACGTCTTTGTTTCTCCGTTGGTTATCATTGAGTTCCCCCAAGTAAAGCACTTGCCGCTGAACCACGCCTCCCCCGACTACCCGACGATTCTCCACACGAATTGCGAAAGTCGGGTTAGCCCGGCATCGGATTATCTGTTATCGGCATTGCGTAAATACAAGGCAACGGCTACGGGGAATTGTTTGTTTCATGAAGGCAAAATAACCCATGAAACACAGGTGAAATACACGAACCATTTCAAGTATCTGTTCAGAAAATTAGGGCCTAAAGGAACAAGTTTCCATACGCTCAGGCATTCAACGGCGACATTAATTGACGAAATAGACAATGACCTTTTATCTCTCCGGCGGTTTAACCATGTACGATTACGGTACGGCTTGCATATATACGCATGAGATATAACTCATGCAGGCTAATGACTTACGGAAATCCTCACACATTAAACCTGAAATGCATAATATCTCCGTCTTTTACAACATATTCCTTTCCTTCAAGTTTTAAAAATCCTTTTTCCTTCACTTTTTGTTCTGAGCCCATTGAAATCAGATCGCTGTAATTGTAAGTCTCGGCACAGATAAATCCACGTTCAAAATCAGAATGAATCACACCAGCGGCCTGCGGCGCCTTCGTCCCCTGTTTAATCGTCCATGCCTTTACTTCCTTGGGACCAGCCGTAAAGTAAGTAATCAATCCCAACAAACTGTACGTTTCCCGGATTAACTTCTCCAATCCCGACTCCTCTATCCCCATCTCCTGATAGTAGGTCATTCTTTCGGAGGGCTCCATCTGCGCAATCTCTGATTCGATATCCCCTGAAATGATCACGCATTTTGAATTTTCTTGCTTAGCATACCCGGTAACCGCTTCAATATATTGCTTGTCTTTATCATAATCAAAGACATTAATAACATAGAGTACGGGTTTAGCGGTCATCAAATGCAGGTCCTCGGTAAACTTTCTTTCCTCATCCGTTAAAGGTAATAATCTGGCGGTCTTATTGCCATTGAGGCCATCCCTGACTTTTTTTAGCACGCCAACGGCTGCAATAATATTTTTATCCCCGGTTTTCAAAAGTTTCTCGTTCTTTAACAGCCTTTTTTCTACCGTATCCATATCAGCAAGGATCAATTCGGTATTGATAATCTCAATATCCCGAATCGGGTGAACCCCACCTTCCACATGAATGATATCGCTTTTCTCAAAACAACGCACAACGTGCAAAATAGCATTAACACTCTTAATATGGCCTAAAAATTGATTTCCCAAACCCTCCCCCTGGCTGGCGCCCTTCACCAAACCGGCGATATCTACAAATTCAACGATGGTGGGCACAATTTTTTCAGTCGTAATTATTTCTGCAATCTTATCCAGGCGTTGATCCGGAACAGCAACGATACCGATATTAGGGTCAATGGTACAGAAGGGATAATTTGCCGAGGCAGCCTTGGCAGAAGTCAATGCATTAAAGATGGTGGATTTTCCGACGTTTGGCAATCCAACAATACCGCAATTTAAGCCCATAGCGTAAATTCTTCTCCTATCATTGACAAGATACTAAAAAATAAACCTAAAGCCCCATATAATGCATAGAAATTCAGGAATTACAAAAGGTTTTTTAGACAAAACGAATAATTGCAACGACAACAAATAATAACGAGTTCTGCGTCAATAAGCAATAATTTCTCAACCAAATT
>JAUPKS010000098.1 GCA_030837315.1 Planctomycetota bacterium | reverse complement strand
TGGTTCATGTGTTAGAAGTGGATAAAGAGGATGTAAATCTGAAAGGAAACCTGTCGATTGACAGGGTTAATGCAGAGATCTTTCGGTGTGAATTGTTTAATCCAGACGGTTCTGTACGATTACAAGCAATATTTACCAATTATACAACTCAGCAGGAGTGCAGGATACCTCAAAGGATTGACGTTCGCTGGCCGGTGTATAATACCACCCTGAGCATAACGTTTTCAAACATTGCGGTAAACGGCATCCTCGATCCAAAGTTATTTACCCTCTCTATACCTGAGAGGGCACAAATAATTACCCTGGACTAAATACCGCCTCCCTTTTCAACCTCCATGATCTTTTCCACGCGGCGGGTATGTCTTCCCCCATCAAAGGGGGTTTCTAACCACAGTTTAACCTTTTGCTCAAGAAGCTCTTCGTTTATCACATCGGCGCCAATACACAACACGTTAGAATCATTGTGTCTTCGGCTCATCTCTACCGTATAAAGATTATGGCAGCATGCGGCCCGCACGCCCCTCACCTTGTTTGCCACTAACGACATCCCGATCCCGGTACCACAAATCAGAACCCCCCGCTCGCACTCTCCCGACCCAACCGCACGCGACGCTTGTAATCCATAGTCGGGATAGTCTACTGATTCGTTATTTTTATCTGTACCAAAATCCTTCACCGTGTGCCCCATGTGTATAATCATAGCTGCTACGCGCTTCTTAAAATCAAAACCTCTGTGGTCTGACGCTAATGCAATCTTCATTATAATTCTGTCTTCTTTAAATATTTCCTTTGAGTTAAAAAACAAAAAGCGTAATTTATACCTGCAATACTATCGATTTATTTCGCTCGCACAAGCATGAAATCTGTATTTACGATTTACGAAAGAGCTACTACCTTATCTGATCTCCTTATCCCGAATATTATACTTTTACCAAGTTGTTTTCAAGACAACTTCGTATCATGGTCTCAGAAATAATACCCTGGCGAATAATCTCAAAGGTCTCATCCTTCAGCCTAATCACCGTAGAAGGAGAACGAAACCGCGTCGAACCGCCATCAAGGATCATGTGTATCTTTCCTCTAAAGTCCATCAGCACCTGCTGTGCATCTGTAGAGGGGGGGTATCCGGAAATATTTGCACTCGTAGTGACAACAGGAACTTTTGTGGCACGAATTAAATCCCTTGCAATGGTATTATCCGGAAGCCGTATACTAATGTCTGACCCATCCTTTAACGGGAAAATAATGGCTAATGCCCCTGGCCAGAAAAGTTTCATCAGTCTCTTTGCAGTGTGAGAAAAATGATCGACATGCTTCTTCGCATCAGCGGGGTCGGCAATCATCAGGGTAAGCTGTTTTTCTTCTACTCTTTTCTTAACCTTATAGATACGCTCAACGGCTTTCGCATTGTCTCTGTGACCACCCAGACCATACACCGTCTCTGTGGGAAATGCGACAAGCCCGCCACCCATTAATGTCTGAGCAGCCAATTCTATGTGTTTCGGATAAAGATTTTGATCTTTTAGATTCAGTACGATCGTTTCCATTGCTATTGTCTTAGAAACAGTCTGTCATAAAGAGTTCCTCAACACCATCCGTCACTTCAACGATAACTAACAAAGTTTATTTTGGAATTTCTGGTACCTTTGAAATTCCCGATGGACATCATATTAGGAATAGTTTAAATTCTAAGCATCCATATTTCAACTTCTTTTATGCCTTGACAATAAATTGCTAAATTTGGTAGAGTTTGCTGCATGGAACTCAAGACATTAACACTACCTTATTTATTCATGTTTTTAAGTATTTTTCCTGCCTTTATTTCACAGAGCAACCGATCTCTCCTTGCTGTAGAAAATATTATGGACATCGATGAGATTGTGCCTGGCATGAAAGGATATGGTAAAACTGTTTTTACGGGTGACCGAATAGAAATATTCAACGTTGAAGTATTAGGTATTATAAGAAACTGGGAAGCAAAGAGCAACATGATTCTGATCAAGATGTCGGGTGGACCTTTGGAAAAATCCGGTATCATCGCAGGTATGAGCGGCAGTCCCGTTTATATCAGCAATCGACTCATTGG
Organism: Planctomycetota bacterium; assembly: GCA_030837315.1. Taxonomy (GTDB): domain Bacteria; phylum Planctomycetota; class Brocadiia; order Brocadiales; family Brocadiaceae; genus Brocadia. The sequence goes on along the minus strand of JAUPKS010000098.1, from coordinate 8,342 downwards.
AGCTGTTGCCTACGGATGGAGCTTTGCAAAAGAGGCAATTGCGGGTGTTACCCCGATTCATGAAATGAAAAAAACCTTGCTTAACATACCAACACAGGAAAAAGGCAATTCGCTGTCCGTTACCGATTGGGAACTCCCGTTTATTTCACAAGATGATCTTTCTAAAAGATTGACGGCCACTTCCGTAATACCACAAGAAGTGACGAACTATGATTCAAGTAAAATTGCGCTGACACCCATTCTCTCCCCCTTGGTAATATCGGGCGTTGACAGCGAAGTCTTACACAGGATGCAACCACTCTTTCATGCCTGTGGATTATATCCCGTACAGGGCGGAAGTTATGTTTCTTATCCAGAAACTTTAGGGAAGATCAATCTTGTTCCGGGGGCTTCGGTGGCCGCTATCCTGGTGAGAGGAGACCTTAGTGCAGCCGTTGTTGGTACGGTAACGTATGTAGAGGGAAAGGATGTGCTTGCCTTTGGACATCCTTTTTTACAAACAGGAAATGCAAACCTTCCCATGGCATCTGCCTATGTTTATACGGTTCTCTGCAGCCAATCGAATTCCGTGAAAATGGCTTCTCCGGTAGAAGTCATCGGCCGAATATGTCAGGATAGAAAGTCTGGGATTGCCGGGGTTCTTGGAGAGTCAGCCCCCATGATACCCTGTCATATCGAAGTGGAAGGCTCGCAAAAGCTCACCTATGATTTTGAACTTGCAGATAATAAATTTTTAACGCCGAGTCTTGTTTTGATGGCCGCCCAAAGTGCTGTGCTATGCACAGAAAGGAAGGTAGGGGAAAAATCGGTAAACGTAAAACTGTCGGCTCGCATTGAAGGATATGAAAAACCCGTTGTGATTGAAAACGTCTTTTACGAACTCGATCAATCCTGGTTTTCCCTTAACCATATCGTCCAGCCTTTTGCCATGATTATCAATAATCAATTCCAGGAAGTGCATGTAAACAGGATTGATCTTAATATTAAGATATTGGACATCCGAAAAACAGCCTATATAGAGTCCATCAGGGTGGATAAAAAACAGGTAAAACCAGGGGATACCGTACAGGTAGACGTAAGCCTTAAACCATTTACGGGAGAAAGTTTTTTGCAGACGGTAATGATGCGCATACCAGAGGACACCCTTTCGGGAAGTACGTTGAATGTTACGGCATGTGATGCTGTCTATGGTCAGGCATTAAATCTGGGGCGGTCAGCAGGAAAGTACTTGCCCACGAATTTTGAGCAGCTCATACGTTATGTCGAAAATATGGAGCGAAATAATAATCTCATGGTACGCGTCCTATTAGCCAAAAAAGGAATTACTTATAAAGGAGAGGGGTTCCCGTCGCTCCCGGCATCGATGCTTTCCATTATGAGTTTTTCAAATCAAAGCGGGATTGGTCCTCTTGTTGACGAAGTCGTATCCCGTGTTCCAACGAAATATGTACTGAATGGAAATCAAACGATCCCAATAGTGGTTAAATAAAGCAAAAGAAACAATTATGAAAGGTCTTTCATTGCGCAAGGTATTTGTAGTATTAATCTGTAAAAACTTCTTTTGCCGGCAAGGGTTTTGCCCCCCAGTGCAAAGGGAAGGAATAGGAAGGGTATTTTGGTTGCGGTTATGCTGCGCTGTCGTGTCTTTCTTTTTCATCCTCTCTCCTTATACCTATGGTACGACAACAAACATGTGGACACAATCGGCAGAGTCTGACTTCAGCAAAGGCATTACCCATACGGTATCAATTAATACGAAGGGTGAAATACGGCTTTCTCCAAAAATAGAGGCGATTCCAGGAATCAAGGGCGCCTTTGTTTGGTCAATGGCTGCAGACTTACAAAATCGGATATTTGTTGGTACGGGTGACCCGGGAACGGTTTATCTTATAAAAGATGGTTCGGAGGCCGTAGAACTCTTTAAATCACCTGAATTATACATCCAGAGCCTCGCCGCTGATAAGCATGGAAATCTCTATGCAGGAACTGTACCCAGAGGAATTATCTACAAAATAGACAGCACAGGCGAAACGACGGTATTTTGCAGCTTGCCCTCACCCTATATATGGGATATGTCTGTAGACAATAATTCCAATCTCTTTGCCGCGACGGGAAATGAGGGTATCCTGTTCAAGATATCCCCCGATGGCATACCGGTCGTGTTTTTTGATTCCCCGGAGACAAATCTCCTGGATGTATTAATCGATCGATATGATAATGTATATGTTGGCACAGAACCAAACGGCTTGGTATATAAGATTACGCCGTCAGGGCAGGCACAGGTATTGTATGATGCAAGTGAAGGCGAAATTCATTGCCTCTCAATGGATTCTATGGGTAATATTTATGCGGGAACGGCTTCGGGTGCGCAAGCACAAGTACCGATGTCTCCGATTCCCCAGCCACCCGTACAAACGGGAATCACCGCATCTGTTTTTAAGGAGGGAAAGTCCTGGGATTTAAACCTCCCTGAAGAATTGCCTATGGCGCAATCTGCATCCATGCAGCAACAAAAGGCGGTGTCAAAGGGGATTGAGGCGACACCGAAGACCACGGGTTTTCCAACTGCGCCAAACTACATTTATAAGATCACTCAAGATGGACTCACACAAAAAATCATGGAGACCAGTCAGGCTTTTATCCTTGGGATGTCTCTTGACACCCAGGACAACCTGTATGTGGTTACGGGAAATACGTCTGGTGTATTTAAAGTTTCCGGGGATGAATCTTCAAGCAGCTTGGCAAAGGTAGAAGAGGTACAGGCGCTTTGCTGTCTCAATACAAGCAACGATGAACTCTATTTTGGCACGGGCAATGTTGGAAAGGTCTATAAGATATCGCCGTCTTTTAAAGAAGAAGGCACTTTCATATCTAACGTACTTGACACCACGGCGCGGTCGAATTGGGGGTGTATTTACTGGACTGACATGCAACCAGAAGGTACTGAGCTCACACTGGCCACCCGTTCAGGAAACTGTGAAAAACCTGACTCTACCTGGAGCAGTTGGTCAACCCCGTACCTATCCTCCGGAGAAAGAATAACAACCCCGCCCGCGCGTTTCATACAATATAAAGCCGCCTTACAGACAACGAATAACGATTCAACTCCTGTCTTAAATACGGTATCGCTATCCTATCTTCCCAAAAACCAGCCTCCCGGGATAATCAGTTTTGCAGTAGAAAAAGAATCTTCTCCTGCATCACAAAAACCTCCGGAGATAAAAACGGACAACAAGGCAGAATCGAAGCCACAGACGGCTGTCTGCCAGAAACCACATCATCAAATAGCGCAGAAGAATATCCAATGGGAGGCAGAAGACCCGAACAACGACACCCTGCAGTTGACGATCTATTACAAGGGTGTAGACGAAAAGGCATGGAAAGTCCTCGATAAAAACACGCAAAAAAAAGGGGCTTACCTGTGGGATACCTTACGTCTGCCCGATGGAAAATACCAGGTAAAACTGACAGCCAGCGATGACCCTGATAACCCGCAAGAGACCGCTTTCATTGCAGAAAACATGATACAACCCATTGTGATTGATAATTCGAGACCGAACATCAAGTCTCTGGATGCTGCGGCTGGGACTGAGGGAAAATATGTTATTTCCGGGGCAGCAAGAGACGATTACAGCAACGTTGTAAAGGTACAATACACCATCGATGGACAGGAATGGACCTCCGCTTACCCTGTGGATGGAGTCTTCGATAGCCTTGAGGAACCATTTCAAATCACAACCAGGCCACTTGTTCCGGGCAATTATACCCTTATCGTCAATGCTTTTGATAGTGAGGGGAATATTGGGATTGAAAAGGTACTGATCGAGGTAAAATAATCAGGATACCGTTTTCTGCAGATATAGACAGATAGCCGAAGATTCTATTTGACAGGAGACAGGAAAACGGATAAAAATAATACCAATTCTGCTCATTGCAAAGACGATAAGAACGCAGATTTGCGGTGAACAATTATCAAAAATGGTACGGGGCGTGGCTCAGCTTGGCTAGAGCGCGACGTTCGGGACTTCGAGGTCGGAGGTTCAAATCCTCTCGCCCCGACCAATTTTACAGAAGGAGAGATTATGCTCCGGTATTTCCCCGCTGAACTAAATTAATATCCATGAGCAGGATGGATGAATCGGAGCAAATCCATCGTTTCCTTTATTTCTGATATGTTCAGGAACTGGAAAGAATACATGTACTTCGTGTTTTTAGAAATTAAAAAATACCCATCAAAATGACATTAGTGTTGTTTAAAAGATTCGGCTTCTGGCATTACCTCCTGCTGCTCATACCCGTCACCACTATTGCCCATAATTGCCACTTCCCCGCAGTAGTCACTTTTATATTGGCCTCCGCCGTCCTGGTGCCGCTAGCCCATTTTTTAGGCGAAGCCACAGAGGTGCTCTCCGAAAAGACTGGTGACCACTTTTCTGGTATTATCAATGCAACCTTTGGTAATGCCGCAGAACTGGTCATTGCAATCATTGCCATCAAGAGCGGGTTGGTGGACATTGTGAAATATTCATTGATTGGGTCAATCATTGGCAATATCCTCCTTATCCTGGGATTAAGTATATTTACCGGTAGTATAAAATTTGGAGAGCTAAAGCTTAGCCCTAATATAACAGGCCCTACAGTTATCCATCTCTCTATGGCAGCCATGTGCTTTGTGGTACCCTCCGTCTTTGCGAGGGAGGATACCCTGCTGGCCCTTAACAAATATAGCATCAGTATTGCCGTGGTCTTGCTCATGGTCTATTTTGTGGGTTTGTTTTATACCATGATAAATCGTGAAAAGAAGGAGGCCTCCCAGGTCATTCATGAGGCCATTGAGGCCACAGCGCCCCACTGGAGCATGATAAAGAGCCTCATTGTCCTGGTTTCAGCAACGGGGGGGCTTGTTTACATCTCCGAGATACTGGTACATCAGATTGAACCCCTTGTAGAATCAACACACATCCCTCCTGCCTTTGTGGGTCTCATCATCCTGCCATTAGTCGGTAATGTGGCGGAACACTCCGTAGCGATCAGCAGCGCCATGAAGAACAAGATCAACCTGAGTTTGGCCATTGCCGCAGAAAGCAGCACGCAGATTGCCCTCTTTGTATCGCCCATCTGTGTTCTGATTGCCGGTGCTTTCGGTCAAAATTTCAACCTGATCTTTAACAAGATCGAGTTGATCACGCTGGGTATGTCCATTGGCGGCACCTGGCTTGTCATCCATGATAACAAAAGTAACTGGTGGGAAGGGTTTTTGCTGTTATCCTTCTATCTCATCATCGCCATCGCCGCTTATTTTTTGTGAGCTAAAACACCAGATGCCCTCTTAATTGCAACCGCTCTGTATTACCTAATGCAGCATAGCTACAACAAGACGACAACATAATCCTGCTACTGTAAGCATAGATTTACATTTGGACAACAATTGTACGGGCGTGATAGATAATGAGGTAATATCACCCGCTATCCATGAGAAAAAAAGGGTCGTCGTTGTAGCTCACGGGAATAGTTTAAGGGCTTTGGTCAAGTATCTTGATAACATACCAAACGATAAAATCACGGCGTTAAACATCCCGACGGGTATACCTCTTGTGTATGAACTCGATGAGCGATTAAAACCAACCTCGAAATATTATCTTGGAAACGTAATGAGAGGTGAAGAATGAATTGGTACCAGCTTCCTATAAAAGAAATACTGCAAAAATTAGGAACATCAGAAGAAGGATTGACTGATAATGAAGCTAGCAAGCGGCTTCAGCACTATGGTTTAAACAAACTTGTCGAAGAAGAGAAGATAAGCAGGCTGAAAATCCTTCTCCATCAATTCACCAGTCCGCTCATTTACATCCTTCTTGTCGCCGCTGTCGTAACAACGCTTCTCAAAGAGTATATCGATGCCAGTGTGATAATGGCTGTGGTGGTCATTAACGCAATTATTGGTTACCTGCAGGAATATAAGGCAGAACAGGGCGTAAGGGCGCTTAAAAAGATGCTCATACCAAGGGCTCGTGTTTTAAGAAACGGCAAGGAAAAAGAAATAAACAGTGAGCAACTTGCGCCGGGCGACGTTGTCCTCCTTGCGTCCGGTACAAAGGTGCCGGCCGACCTGCGGTTGCTTAAGACGTACGAGCTGAAGGTTGAAGAAGCTATGCTTACCGGCGAATCAATCCCCGCTGAAAAATCAACATCAGCAATAAGTGAAGATAATTTGACCTCCGGCGATCAAAAGAATATGGCATTTATGGGTACCATCGTACTGACCGGAAGGGCAAAGGGTATCGTGGTGGAGACGGGGTCAAAGACGGTGCTTGGCAACATTGCCCGGGAGGTTAAAGAGATAGGAGTAACAAAGGCGCCCCTTCAGAAAAAAATAGAAAATTTTGCAAAATACATTGGATTTGTTGTCCTGGCAGCTTCTGTAGTGCTTTTCAGTATGGGAATACTTATTGGCGAAAACATACACGATATGTTCATGACGGCAGTGGCCGCTGCTGTGGCGGCCATACCTGAAGGACTTCCCATTGTCGTGACCATAGCCATGTCTATTGGTGTGGCCAGAATGGCGAGGCAAAACGCCATCATGAGAAAACTTCCGGCGGCTGAGACCCTCGGAAGCACCACGGTTATCTGTTCAGATAAGACGGGAACCCTTACGAAAAACGAAATGACTGTCAGATTAATTTATGATGGAGAGCATATCTATGATGTTGCCGGGAGCGGATACGAACCAAAGGGTGATATACTCCATGATAAAATGTCTGTTAACACAGAGGAGCGGAAGAGACATCTTCAGGTACTGCGCATAGGGCTTCTCTGCAACGAATCAAATATGTACGAGGAAGATGGCCAGTACAAAGTTGACGGAGACCCTACAGAGGGCGCCCTTATTGTCTCTGCAATGAAGGCAGGTCTCATGCCGGAGGATGGAAAAAAGCACTATCCACAGATTGCAATCATACCCTTTGAGTCTGAACGGGGTTACATGGCAACCCTTCACCGACACGGAGGAAAAAAGCTTATATTTGTGAAAGGCGCACCTGAGAAGGTACTGGATATGTGTGCCGAATCTGCTGCTGGTGACGGTTCTCAGAAAAAAGAGATTTTACACGTTGCCCACAACTTTGCTCATGAGGGCATGCGGGTACTTGCCTTTGCTTACAAGGAAGCCTCTCACGACGGGGAAGAACTTACGCATCATAACGTGGAATCGGGTATGATCTTCGCGGGTCTCCAGGGAATGATAGATCCGCCGCGGCCAGAGGTTGTAGATGCTATAAAAGGGTGTAAGCAGGCAGGCATCAGAACCATCATGATAACGGGCGACCATGCAGTCACCGCAGTATCCATTGCAAAAAAACTTGGATTAGGTGGCGCAGACCCTGAAGTGATCCCGGGTAAGGAGCTTGAAACGATGAGTGACGAAGAACTCTTTCACAAGGTAAAGGATGTTTCTGTATATGCCAGGGTCTCTCCACACCACAAATTGAGAATAGTACAGCAATTGAAGAAGCGCGGTGAGATTGTTGCAGTAACGGGTGATGGCGTTAATGACGCCCCCGCCCTCAAGGAAGCGCACATAGGTATCGCTATGGGGAGAACGGGGACCGATGTGGCAAAGGAGGCGTCTGACATGGTCCTTGCGGACGATAATTTTGCAAGCATCTTTAATGCCGTGAAAGAGGGGCGGATACTCTTTGACAATATCCGCAAGGTCGTCTTCTTTCTTATACCAACCGGTATGGCTACGATAATTTCTATTATTGCGACCCTTATTTTCGGTATACCCATGCCGTACGTACCCACCCAGCTTCTCTGGATAAATATTGTTACAAACGGCTTGCAGGACGTTGCCCTTGCATTTGAACCGGGAGAAAAAGGGATAATAGAAAGACCGCCGAGAAACCCCAGGGAGGGGATATTGTCCCGGCTGCTGATAGAAAGGACATTTCTTGTAGCCCTTATCATCAGCGGCGGAGTGGTTTACAATTTTATTTCTGCCTTAAACGAAGGGGTCTCCCTTGAAAAGGCAAGATCGGTTGCCATGACAACCATGGTCTTCTTCCAGTTCTTTCAGGCGTGGAATTCCCGGTCTGAGATTCAGTCTGTTTTCAGAATCAATCCCCTCAGCAACCCCTTTCTTTTTTACAGCATGATAGCAGCCTTTTTTGCTCAACTGGCGGTGCTGTACGTGCCAACACTCCAATGGGTTTTCAGAACTGAACCGCTTACCACAAAAGAATGGATAAACATAGGAATAATAACGGTAACCATTGTCATTGCCGTTGAGATTGATAAAAGGATCCGGATGCGGAGGCAGAGGTATGCAGGTATGCCAATTA
>JAUPKS010000097.1 GCA_030837315.1 Planctomycetota bacterium | reverse complement strand
TTAACAGACCATGTTTTGAGTGCAAGGAAAGAAACGGCCTTATCCATAGCACAATAAACGAAGTACGAACCAGGTACGAATGAATATAGTAAGATTTACAGCGTCATGCCGTAATTGCCAGTATTCACAAGGCTTTCATGGTGTTTGTTTAGCGAAAGTAAAATATGGGTCTTATATTTGCTTAATCTTCCGTCGTTTTATTTCATCTCCCATACCTTTTGTATAGGTATTGAACAATGTATTACCTGGCGCGATAAGGCCGCAATCCAATCCCCCTTAAAAAAGGGGGACGAGGGGGCGTTGTTAAAAAACTTGCCCTCATAAAAATGGGGAAATGAAGTTTTTGCAGGGTAGTATTATAAACATAAACTCTGTTTAGAAAAAGGACAGCCTGTTTGAAAATTAAACAAATACCGTATCAGGTTGCTATTATCGTTACGCTGTGTGTTTATCTGTATTATCTTGTATACCGGGTCCGCTATACGATTAACCCGGACTGTCTGATTTTTTCTCTCAGTTTTTTTTATGCAGAAATTCATGGTTTTATTTCGTTGTTTCTCTTTTTCTTTCAGATATGGAATCCCAAAGAGAGAAGTTCTCCGCCTGCGCCCCCTGGATTATCGGTTGATATCTATATCCCAACGTATAATGAAGACATTTCCATCATACGGAAAACTGCACTGAGTTGTGTCAATATGCGGTATCCTCATAAGACCTATATCCTGGACGATGGAAATCGTCCCGAATTAGCAAAAGAGGCGGTTGCCTGGGGTTGTGAATATATTGCCAGAAAAGAAAGGGTGGACGCCAAGGCGGGAAACCTGAACCATGCACTCCAGCGTACCCGGGGAGACTATGTTGCCATATTTGATGCGGATTTTATTCCTCAGCCGAATTTTCTGGATAAAACTATAGGTTACTTTCAGGACCAGAAGGTCTCCTTTGTTCAAACTCCGCACAACTACTACAATGTCGATTCATTTCAGTTCAGGATCGATAAGGGAAAGGAAAAATCATGGAATGAGCAGGATATATTTTACAAACTGATGATGCCATGCAGAGATTATTGGAATTCCACTTTTTTTACCGGCACTGCTGCCGTATTCAGGAGAAAAGCCCTGGACGATATAGGCGGAATCGCCACAGGAAATATTACCGAAGATATCAACACGACCATTCTGCTGTATTCGCATGGCTGGAAAGGAATTTATCATAATGAGATTCTCGCAAATGGACTTGCTGCAAAGGATCTGAAAAACTACCAGACACAAAAACTCCGCTGGGCAGAAGGAAACATCGGTTTATTATTTACGAACAATCCCCTGTTCGTCAAGGGTCTTACTATCCCGCAGAGGATCTCTTTTTTTGCAGTAATTTTTGGCTGGCTCATCGGTTTTCCGAAACTCATTTATTTTATTATGCCATCCCTTATGATCTTGATTGGAGGGTATCCCATCGGATCATTTGATGTTTCCTTTATATGGCGGTATTTGATGTTCCTTGGCGTAATCCTTGTCGGATTCAAATTTGCCTGTCGTGGATATGGAAAAGTAAGATATGACGAATGTTATCTGATGATAAATTTCTTTATCTTCATTACGGCTGCTCTCAAAAATCTTTTAAGGCTAAAATCAATATTTAAAGTAACCGGAAAAGGCACGCATGAATCAATCAGTATCGTTGGAATTATTCCTCAATTTTCGTTGTGTCTCATCTGCTTTGCCGGGATAGCGTGGGGCGGCCTAAAGTTATACTACGGCGTGTCAGCTGATTTTACGGGAATCGGCACAGCCATCTTCTGGAGCTTTATCAATGGGTTTTTTGCCTTGTCTGCAATTGAACTTGTAACCAGGTCACACTTTAAGAGAAAAGATTTCAGATTTATTGGTACGGTGCCTGTACGATATTCTATAGAGGGCGATTCAGGTTCTGTAAGTAACATAGGAATCAGTAAAGACCTTAATGAACATGGTATTTCCTTAGTTACCTTTACTCCACTGCCAATTGATAAAAAAATCTCGCTTTCCGTCTACCTGAACGAAAGGATTTTGCAGTGCAGGGCGACGGTGCTTTACACCGTTCACCGGCATTATCTTCCTCATTACCTCCATGGGAGGATGTTTGTGTATGGAATAAAATTTGATGAATTAACCAGGAATGAAATGGATTTGATTAGCACGTATTGCTTTAACACAATCGTTCCCAGATTCCTCTATAAATTTGGAGAACGATCGTCTGTTATTTTGAAAATGTTCTTTAAATTCTACAATCATGAAAGGTTTCGTAGGCATGTCCGGAGAAAAATAACGCTTCCCCTCGTCGTTCAAAACAATGGCAAACCTTCTCTTACTGCCGTTACGAATGATGTAAGCATCTCCGGGCTTTCGTTTACGAGTTATGTCCCATGGGAATTAGGTGCAACTCTTGTTATGGAGGTCTTTACACCATTTGGGATACTGGCAGCCGAAGGAGAGATAAAGCAAATGAGAGCAATTGGCGTTGCGGATTCTTATTTCATCGGCGCCAAATTTACCCAATTTATTAACCAATCGGAAGACGTATTTTTAAGCCGCACCGGAAAGGGACACCAGGAAAGCCTCAGCAGATGGTTAAAAATTACTCCGGATGGCAGGAATTAAAGGTTGTAGTCTGGCGTTGAAGTTCACAAACAGAGGGGCGCTGGGAAAGGGAAACAAGAATATTTTTCAAACTTCGGCGGGAAGTCTTTTGTCCATATAAGGCTTGAGCAGAAGATGGCCCTGAAAAGAAAAGCAAAAAACTATGCAAACAAAACAAATAAAATACCAGATAGTAATCATTTTTACTTTAGGTGTCTATCTGTATTATCTTACTTACCGGCTTCGTTACACTATCAATCATGAGGCCCTGCTGCTTTCTATAAGTTTTTATTACGCAGATGTTCATGGCTTTATTTCTCTGTTTCTCTTTGCATTTCAGCTATGGAATCCGCGAGAGAGAAGGTCTCCCCCCGCACTTCATGATGTATCAGTAGACATATACATCCCTACCTACAACGAGGATATTCCTGTTATCAGAAAAACGGTGCTTGGTTGTGCTACGATAAGCTATCCTCATAAAACGTATATCCTAGACGATGGGAATCGTCCTGAATTAGCTAAAATGGCAATGGCGTGGGGTTGTGAATATATTACCAGAAAGGAAAGACTGCATGCTAAGGCAGGGAACCTGAATCATGCGCTACAACTCACCCATGGAGAGTTTGTAGTCATCCTTGACACGGACTGTGTTCCTCAGCCTGACTTTTTAGAGAAAACCCTTGGTTACTTTCATGATCAAAAGGTTGCCTTTGTGCAAACACCACACAATTACTATAATGTGGATTCATTTCAGTTCAGAGTTAATACAGAAAAGAAAAAATCCTGGATAGAACAAAATCTTTTTTACCGGTTGATTATGCCAGGGCGAGATTACTGGAATTCCGCATTTTTCGCCGGAACTGCGGCCGTATTTCGGAAGAAGGCACTTGAAGACATAGGCGGATTTGCTACCGGAAGTATTACCGAAGATATTCATACTACCCTTCTTCTCTATGCGCGTGGCTGGAAAGGGGTTTACCACAATGAGATACTGTCAAACGAACTTGCAGCGAAAGACCTGAAAAACTACCAAATCCAGCAACTACGCTGGGCAGAAGGAAACATTGGCATGTTTTTTACGTGTAATCCTCTTTTTAAAAAAGGATTAACCATTCCACAAAGAATCTGCTTTTCGTCTACGATTTTTGGCTGGCTTTTTGGATTCCCCAAATTGGTTTATCTTACGATACCATCAATCGCCGTTTTTGCGGGATTAAACCCCATACAATCCTTTGATTTCTCTTTTATCTGGAGATGTGTATTCTTTCTTGTGGTGCTCATTACTGGCTTCGAAGTTGTAACACGTGGATACGGGAAAATTCTGTACTGCGAGTCTTATACGACAATGAATTTCTTTGTTGTCATAAAGGCGGCCTTTAGAAGTATTTTTGGACTTTTTGGGCTAAAATCAATTTTCAAAGTAACAGGAAAAGGCGCCGACGAATCTACCAGCCTCCTAAGCATTCTGCCTCAACTGGCAATCTATCTCCTGAGCTTTGCCGGAGTGGCTTGGGGGTGTTTAAAGCTCTATTATGGTATGTCAGGTTCTTTTTCTGGTTTTGCTTCAGTCATTTTCTGGAACTGTATCAACGGGTTATTGGCCTATTCGGTGATCGAAAAAACAACCAGACCCCACCACAAACGGAAAGATTTTCGATTTATTGGCACAATACCTGTCCGATATGTTTTGCCTGAACGAGCTGATTCAATAAGCGGTTTAGGGGTTACCAGGGATATAAATGAATTCGGTCTCTCGCTGGTTGCATGTACACCCTTATCGACTAATGAAAAAATCTCTCTTTATCTGCACCTGGATCAAAAAATATTGCCGTGCAAGGCCTCTGTCCTCTTCACACGGCGTGATGATCATACCCACGGTATGTTTATTCATGGAATTAAATTTGAAGAATTAAGCAGGGATGAAATGGATATGATTAATTTGTACTGTTTTAATAAGGTACTTCCCCGGTTTCGCTATCAGTTTGGAAAAAAACCATCCGTTCTTTTAAGGATGCTTTACAAGTTTTATAGTCACGAACGGTTTCGGAAACATGTTCGGAGAAAAATACCCCTTCCCCTTGTTGTACAAACCAGTGAGAATCTTTCTCTTACCGTTGTTACCAATGATATCAGTACCTCGGGACTATCGTTTATGAGTTATGTACCCCTAGAATCAGGAGCAGCACTGACCCTGGAGGTCTTTACGCCGCTGGGAATGGTAATTGCGGAAGGCAAAGTAGCACAACAGCGGGAAATTGACGTTGGGAATTCTTATTTCATTGGGGTTAAATTTGTCCACATTTCCGGTTGTTCGGAAGATATTCTTGCAAACCTTTCTGACAAATATCAGAAATAAATATTACCTATGAACTCCATCAAACTGATTCGCAATAAGTGGTTTCTTTTAACGTTCTCGCTCTTCTATTTGGGAATTATCTGGGCTTCTTTTCACTGGGTTTATCATAAAGAACTCCTTTTGCAGAAGATATACAAGGGCAATACCCCCCCCGATACCGGACAGGTCATGACGTTATACAGCAAAATGATGAAATCCGTACCAAAAAGCAGTGAATTTAATTCGTTTTATCGCCTCGCTAAAATCCTGGCAAGGGCTGAAAAGAGGAAGGAGGCAATAAAAGTCTTAAACAGAATGATAAAGATTGCTCCGAAAGATGAGGAGGTAAGGTTGTGGCTTGCCATTGAACTTTATAGTCAGAAGAGGCACAGGGAAGCGGAAAAACATTTTGTTGTGCTCCTAAAGAAAAACAGGAAAGATTCACCACCGAAATACACGGAATACCACTGAAAAATGACAAGCAATGATAAAAAGAATATTCAGACCAGTTTGGGATAGAGAGTATGAAAAAAAATAAAATACTTGATAAATTACTCCGAGATTCTGAAGAAAAATATCAGAAACTCTTTGATAGTT
>JAUPKS010000096.1 GCA_030837315.1 Planctomycetota bacterium | reverse complement strand
TATTTTCTGTCTTTTCTATATCTTTATACGTTTTCTGATTTCCTTTGATTCTATCAGTATTTCCAAGTCATTCAAGGGAATTTATTTCTTGTCTCTTTCGACCAATTCTGATATGGTTTGATGCAAAGGTACGACATGGCAATTGTTCCTGTTCTCTCAGTATTTATTAAATTTACGTAAGCTGGTTTCCGGTAGCGTGGACAAACTCTGTTTGTGCCTGCTTTTTTTATTCAAACCTTCTGGTTGGCCATAAATTCAATACTTACTAAACTGCAAGGCACATAAATTATCGCTCCTCCCGGCATTTGACACCCTACTCGCCCTCAACCTCTCACCAGTTGAGGTCTCTCCTCGGTGAACTCATCATCCGCCGCCGTGTCTACCCTTGAAAGCCTCAAAGACAAACTCCCTGACAGCGCTCAAATCGCCCGACTTATCGAGCAGTGCAAGCTTTTGACCTTTTCTGAAAAGGTCAAGGTGTTGATTGACGTTATTCATAAAGCACCCGACAAGGTTATCGTTTTTACCAAATTCCGAGCATCGCATACCGCAATAGCGGCGGCTCTGGAAAAGCACGGCATCCGGTATTCTTCCTTGCACGGCGGACTTACCCGGCATGAGAAAGAGAAGTCCATCAAGGAGTTTCAGAATACCTCAAAAGCCCTTGTGTCAACTGACGTGGGGAGTGAAGGAAGAAACCTCCAATTCTGCAACCACATCATCAACTTCGATCTTCCATGGAATCCGATGAAGATAGAGCAGCGGATCGGTAGGATATCCCGCATCGGACAGGAAAAGGAAGTACACGTTACCAACCTGTCCGCAAAGGACACGATCGAAGACCATATCCTGTACCTGCTCGACGCCAAGATAAACATGTTCGAACTCGTCATCGGTGAGATTGACGTTATCCTGGGAAGGCTGGATGAAGAGACGGATTTTGAAACGCTCATTATGGACGCCTGGACAAAATCCCCGGACATAAAGCAATTCGAGAGCGAAATCGCCCAACTGGGCGAAGACCTGCTGGCCGCAAAGCAGAAATACGCCACGCTAAAAAACACGGAAGACAAGATATTTGGAGACCAGTTTAACACAACTACCGCAGAGAAAGCGGCAACGGAGGACACCGAAGATGAGCACCGCGATTCTTGAAAAGTTTCTTATTGATTATGTGGAAGCAAGCGAAGTTGAAGCCGAACTTATTGATGAGGGGACATACACCGTCCTTTACGGCGTCGAATCCACGATAAAAACCGTCACCTTCGAAATAGAGGTTGCGAAGGAAAGCAATCAGGTTGAGCTATTCCTGCCGGGCAGCATATTTTTCGATACCGTCATCCGTGACGCAATGGCAAAGGGCAGTATGTGTGCAACCTATTTGTCTGGGTTCCAGACCGTCACGAAGGTAATCCAGTCCGAGTCAATGAGGACATTTTCCTTTGTCGATTACGGAAAAGACGGCACAAAGAAGATAGAGCCAAGGATTTCCCCCTTTCAGCCGTACAACTTCAGGATATGGACGTTTGCCTTTAAGGTACGCGTGACAACGGATATCATCGAAGACCATTTGTACACGGTATCCATTGATGCCCGCACGCTGAAGGTGGTCAAGAACTTCATCGAATACCTCGGCAAATTCCAGCATCTCCCGCATTATGAAGAAGACATCACTGACTATCACCCACAGGATTTCCAGAGATATTATCAGTCCGCCCTTGAATGCGTGAAGCAAAAGTTAACGAGCCTGATTGTCAGGAAAAAACAGGAGGCAACAGACCTGAAGCTTAAAGAAACGGCGCGCATAAAAAAATATTATGACACCCTTAATGAAGAGATGGAAGATGCGTTGGAAAGGAAGGCAGGAGATCACGAAGCCGTGTCAGAAATACAGTCAAAGCAAAAGGCCATACTCGTGCAGAGGCAATCGGCCCTGGGTGACATAGTATTCCGGTACAAAATGAGCGCAGACATGTCCCTGGTATCCGTGCTGGTCACCAATTACCCTTGCTACGTCTCAAAGGCAAGCGTACCCTCAACCCTGCAACCATCCGGGTACGACATCATCTGGAACCCGCTCTTCAAGCGTTTCGAGCCATTAACTTGCCCAACCTGTAAAAATCAGAGCTACACCACAAACTTCCTCCGTACGGGCATTCGCTGCCAGAACTGCTTCGAAAATTCGTAGTGTTGCGCAGACGCAATTGATTTTTCCTAAACCCATTATTCTGGGATAATTTTGAGAACAATTTACATGAATCTTGTTTAACGTTTGAGAGTCAGAGCCTCAGACCAACAAAAAAGAGTAGGGAAGTAAATCGGAGAGTAAAAGACATTAAGAAGGGATGTTTGGTGTTCAGTAAGGCAGATAAAATAAATAAACTTGCAATTATCTTTTTTTTTGCTAAGCTGACTAGGCAATAGAATAAGGTAATTTCCTATCATCGCCTCTAACGACAAAGGCAAACCATGAGCAATCATGGGGCGCAAAGTAAAGGATCTTTATATTTTTTCCTGCAAATGCAAGAAAAAAGAAAGACAGCCTTACTGCCGAAGATGTTTTAAACGACATTTTTGCAGTAAGGCTTTTTTGTTTTATAG
>JAUPKS010000095.1 GCA_030837315.1 Planctomycetota bacterium | reverse complement strand
GAGTTTGAAGTTTACATAGATGGATGGGCTCTTTGTTTCTTCTCTATAATCGAGTTCTGCCTCGGCAAGGGTCGTTTGTCCGAGTTCATTAGGACACCAATGGACGGGTTTTTTGCTTCGATATACATATCCCTTTTCTACCAGTTTTCCAAATACCTCAATGATACCTGCTTCATATCGAGGGTCAAAGGTCAGGTATGGATATTCCCAATCCCCCATCACCCCGAGGGCCTTAAATTGAGCTTTTTGAAGTTTTACAAATTTTTCCGCATACTTTTTGCATTTTTTCCGGATTTCTGGTTTGGTTAAATTTTTTCTTTCTTCACCCACTTCCTGCATTACACGGTGTTCAATCGGCAAACCATGGCAGTCCCAGCCGGGGACATACGGTGCATCATATCCCTGCATCGTGTGAAAACGAACAATAAAGTCTTTTAATATTTTATTTAATCCTGTACCGATGTGCAATTCACCGGTTGGATACGGTGGCCCGTCATGTAATATATATTTTTCCCTGCCAGCTCGTGCACTGCGTACCTGCTCATAGAGCTTTTCTTTTTCCCATCTCTTCTGAATTTCAGGCTCTTTTTTGAGCAAATCCGCCTTCATGGGGAAGTGGGTGGTAGGTAGGTTTAGGGTATTTTTATATTCCATACAAAAGGATAATTTTCTCAGGCCTGTTGGTTTAATAATGATTTTAGATCTTCAAGGATTAATCCTTGAATCAGTAATCTTTTATTTCGAGAGGATTCACCTGAAATGATATGGATAGAGGATTCATGAATGCGGAGCGTCTCAGCTAACAATTCAATTACAGCCTTATTTGCCTTCCCTTTTTCCGGGGCTGCAGTAACGGCTAATTTTAAACGGCCTCCATACTCGCCTATAATACGATTCTTGCTTGAACCTGGGTGGGTTCGGATGGATAGAATAAAGCCTGAATTTGTAGTAGCAATATCAAGCATATTAATAAACTACCGAAAATTCACAGAATTCTCCTGTGTATTCTTCCCAGCATACCTCTATATGTTCGACAAAAGCACCAGTTGGTCCTTTTCTACACCAGCACACCATGGCATCAATGGCATCTTTTTCACCTTCAAAGGCAGCCTCAACCCTGCCATCAAAACAATTTTTCACCCATCCTTGAACGTTAAAGGCCAGTGCTTTGTCTCTTGTAGAAGCGCGAAAGAACACACCCTGAACTCTGCCACGGATATAAACATGCGCCCTTGCCATGAGCAAATGCTTATTCTTCAAGGTTTATTTGGATCCGTAAATATGTTCACTTTCAGAGGCGGAAGGCAAATAGTTTAAACCAACAAAGGTAAAATTTACTATCCCGAAAGCAAAGAGTAACCAGAATGCTAAAATAACAGAGGCTTTTGATTTATTAATGTTCATCTTGGGTAAAACAAGAGGGGAATGCAAATAAACTAAATATGCAAGCCATGTAATCAAAGACCATGTTTCCTTAGGATCCCATGACCAATAATCACCCCAGGCCTTCTTTGCCCAAACCGCACCGGTAACCATACCCAAGGTGAGAAAGGGAAATCCAAAAGCAACTATTTTATAACTTAATTTATCAAAATTCCTCGGCAATATCTCTCTTCCATCTTCATCTTCTTTGCTGTCTTTGCTTTTCCCGGCAAAAGGCTTGACTACTAAATATATAATACTTGTGACAAAAGAAATACCAAAAGCAGCGTAACCAAGCATATAGGTAACGACATGCACCAGCATCCAGTTGCTCTTCAATGCCGGCATAATAGGTCGTATGGTATCATCTTGAAGCGTGGCGTAAAGCAATATCAACATCGTCAGGACGGAGGCCATGGCGCCAACAACCCTGAAATTATAAATAAATTCGAATATAATGTAGACAAAAGCCGTGCAACAAGCATAAAAAATGAGCGATTCATATAAGTTAGAGAAGGGTGGGTGTCCCGCTTCTATAGAACGTTTTGCTACCATCGTCAGATTCAGACAAAATGCTAAAATGAGCAATCCAAGTGATGCCCATCTTGTGGCTTTGCATCCCCAAATCTCTCTTACGATATAGCTAATTGATGCTACTACATATACAATCAAAGTGATATTAATCAAACTCATTTTATTGTCCCTCCGCCGCTTTTTTTTGCTTTTTACGCAGAAATGGCTTTATGTAAAATATAAATATAACTCCAAAACACAATGCCCCAAAACCCGAGTAGACTACCGGTATACCAGGATCCTTAACAATTTGCAAACCGGAAAAATTTCCAGCCTCTGGGTCGTAACTTGATTGATAAATAACGTATCCTTTATATTTCAAAGGATCATTTACCCTAATGACTTTTTCTGCAACAGTTTGCCCATTTTCCTCAACACGCAATTTACTCGTATAATGTTTAACCGATTCACCCGTAGATTCATAAACAAGCGCAAGATTGTTGTCGGTATACCAGGTAGCATACTGATTATTGGAGAACAACCAATCCCCGACTTTCCCTGCAGGCCCTTCAGCTTCAACATAAATCGCGGGTATTCCTACAGTATCTGATTTCTTTATAACTTCTTTTTTGAAATCAAATGATGGGAAATAATCAGACACCGTAACCTGATTACCAGTATCCGCAATAGTATACTTTTTCCCCAATTCCCATGGAATAGTTTCTGCAACACGCTTGTCCTTTATATAGACAATTACCTGTTTTCCCTCAGGCGATTGAAAAATTCTTATGGTATTTTTCGCCATATGGGTACTGGTAATTCCACTACAGGTTACTTTTACATTTTTATATTTCGCCGGGTGCATCTTATCCCAGTCAGGAAATTTTTCGAATACCCAACGGGTTTCAGTGCCTTCCGGACCATTGATTTCTATTTGAACAGCTGGGTTATCTTGCGGCTGTTCACTCACGGGTCGTTTATCCCCATAGTTAAGCACGTACTGTAACATCTTTATGGTATAATCTGTTCCTTCAAATTTAAAAACTTTATTTAAATCCAAAGGATAATCCCGAGACTGGCCAGACATGGTAACAGATAATTTTGCATTATTAGCTTCGATAGTATTTATTGTATTGTCTAGTTCTTGCTGTGAGGATAACCAGATATATTCCAGACGTAAATTTTGTTTTCCATCCTCATAATAGTTCCGATCATGAGCTAACAACCATCCCTCGGCAGTAGCCATCTCGGAACCAAACAGTTTCACAAAAATGGCAGGGTTGTCAGGCTTGTCTGATGTGTTTACCGGCTCTTGTTTTAATTCTGCATCTGGGATATAGTCCTTTATAGTCACTACATAATCCGAACCAGGGATACGCTGTTTTTTCCCAACCTTCACGTCCAGTATCTTCTGCCGGTCTTTACTCTTCACAAACGTTACAAGTTGAAATTTCGGTTCGTTCTTTTCCAATATAAAGTCATCTAAGGCAATTGAAAATGGCAAATCTTTCTTGACGTAATCCAATTTTCCTTGTCGATTAATCATTTGCGTGAGAAAATAATTTACCGATTTTCCTTCATAAACATTTACCCCACCTTTTACGCCCAACTGAAATTTTACAACACCTCCTGCCAATATGAGAATAAGACTGAGATGGGTAAGAATAAAACCTGTTTGCAGGAATGTATTTCTCCATCGTTTAATGGTACAACAAATGAGATTGGCACAAAGTAAAATCAAAAGAAATGAAAACCAATGAGAGTAAAAGACGTTATTTAATTGTGTAAATTTGAAAAAAGTTGCTAATCCATACCCATACATGGCAACATATTCATCCAAAGTTTTTTCTTGCAGGATCACTGTGCCTAAGATGCATGCCACAACCATAATCAGAATAATTACTACCGCCAGTTTGACCGAGCAAAAAAACTCCCACACCATGTTCGAATCCCGCCGTTTATGTCCACCCGCTTTCTCCGGACTGATTTCTTTGCTCGAGTCTTTGCCTTTTGTTCCCACTATAGCAGGTGATTGATGTTGCTTTACATTTTTCATAAATTATCAAAACAGAAATGAAACAGAAATAGTCAATACGCTACAAAATAATGTCGCTACTTCAATACTACTGGTATAATACGTGCTTGTACAACGAATCAGTTTAGAATCCTTGAAGTGACAGAGCCTTTTTAAAACAGGGTTGTTTTGAAACTTGGTTTGCGAATTGTGGATAACGCAGGTTTGGTGTGTCTGGTTATTTTATTACTACAATTTCTCAACCAACGTTTCTTCCGATAGCTTAAAACTATCGGAAGAAACTACTTCCTTAAACAACTTACTTTCCTTCACCCTCTTCTGGTGTCTCAGATTCTGCTTGTGCTGACCCTTCCGGTTGTTCCACCAGTTCTATCTCTCGCTCTGTGGTTAGCGAAGAACCCTTGGGTGGTAATGAAGCAACCTTCGTTAATATTAAAAATTCCACCCTTCTGTTTTCCTTTTTTCCGGTGGTTGTACTATTAGATGCGATTGAGCGGTTCGGGCCAAAACCAGCAACATGTACCCTTACTTCGGTGATGTTTTCATTCTTAGTCAAAAAATGAAATACACTTAATGCGCGTGCCGCAGACAAATGATGATTAGAATCCCACAGGTGCTTTGTTCGCATAATAGGGTCTGTGTCAGTATGACCATCAACCCTGACGGAAATTTGTGGATTTTCTTTCAGGAATTCTGCTACCTTCCTCAAAGCTCCCTCCCCATGAGGTTTTATAGCAGCCATACCTGAATCAAACAGTATTTTTTCAGGAAAAAGGAGTACCGGACCTTCTACCGTATCTCTGACGGTAACACCTTCACCAATGGACTTTGCAAGCTTTCTCAGTTTATTCATTTCCTCTTCGTTTGCCCTTAGCTTGTCTGATACAGATGAATACTGCTGATTAAGCCTTGCAATCTCTTCTGATTGGTCTCGTATCGTGATTGCCTGTCTTCTGTTTAAATTTCTAAGCTCGTTCAGCTCAGCACAACCCGACGTTCCAACAAAGGCTATCAAAAGGAAAAACTTCACATATTTACCGTATTTCGACATGTTTTTTCCTCCAGCGTGTGAGGCAGGGTAAAGGTTCTATTTCATCACGAAATAGCTAAGAATATCAATAATAAACTAAAACTATACCATTTGATATGTCTGTTTTCAAGCGTTTTTTCAATGAATTTTATTTTTTATAATTGTTTTGTAAACATTCGTGTTGTGCGGTTATGTAATTGCGTATGAATGCCATTTTTGCTCTTTGAGATTACAGAGTCCGGCAGGGAGGAATCGGTAAGTCGTTTTTGAGATTGAGGGCTTCTTTGATGTATTTTGATGCGCAATCCTCTGACCCTTTTCATACGAACGTTCTCTTTGTAATGTTTAAGACAATGCATTGCAAGAAGGATAGAGGCTATGAGACCACCAAGTATTTGTGCCATAAATCCGGGTTTGCTCCGTGCAACAAAGCGATAAACTTTTAGATGGCATTTACCAGCCGAAAAACTTTTCAATGTTCCACCGTAACTTGCAGACGGTTGTAATCTCTTCAGCATGCTGCATGCAAAGTATTTTCCTTCTGTCTGCCGAAGATTGAAAAATTTGTTTGTAATAGCGCCAACCTTCTGGCAACATGGCGGATTTATAAAAGTAGGGGAATACATGGTGAAAAAAGACAATGGAAGGAGGATTTTAGATATTCAAATAGAGATCAATTTCGGACGTAATTAAAACTATACTTGTAATTCAATAGCGAGATTCTTCATTCGCTTCACTTCTTCAGAATGACAAAGAAACAACACCATCTGCCATGCTGAGTGAAACGAAGAATCCATTTACACATTTTCAAAGCGAGGCTAACTTTATGAAAAAATTAGTTGTAACGATTACCGTTTGTTTATTGAGTTCTCCAATATTAAGTCATGCCTATGCACAGCAAGGGCAAAAAGTTACAACATCAGAAATCCTTGGAGAAAGAAGGGAATATTATTTTGATGATAATAAAGTCGATGAATTACCAGCAGGGTTTCAAAATACCTTTACCGG
>JAUPKS010000094.1 GCA_030837315.1 Planctomycetota bacterium | reverse complement strand
TATCCAGGCATTATGTATCGTAATTAATATGTCTCAATACTAGCAGATGCAGAGACTACTCTCGTAACGGTGATATTTAAGAGCAAAAATTAAAAACGTTAGACACATGTAAAGGAGTAAAATCGAAAAAACGTACATATGTTCACGAAAAGTTTTTAAGTAACCCCTTAAAGGGAGCCAGTAACAATGCCCCTTTATGGCTAATCAAGCCACCCGCTATGCGGGTCGTTACTGACTTAATGACGATAAAACCGTGGAAGTGATTTTATTCAACGGAACAACGGTATTTGTTGCACCCAATTTGATTGCTTCCTTAGGCATACCAAATACCACGCAGCTATCTTCGTCTTGGGCTATCGTTTTAGCTCCTGATTCTTTCATCTTCAAGAGACCACTTGCGCCATCGTCTCCCATGCCCGTCATAATCACACCAACGCCATTAGCGCCAGCATATTTTGCTACTGATTCAAACAACACCTCGACCGATGGTCTATGGCGGCGAACGGGCGGTTCCTGATGTGTTGTCACAAAATAGCGAGCGCCATTTCTTCGTAACTCCATGTGATAATTTCCCGGTGCAATCAGCGCCAGACCGGGAATAATACTATCTCCGTTTTTGGCTTCTTTTACCTCGATTGAACAAAGGGAATTCAAACGATCAGCAAATGATTTTGTGAATAACTGAGGCATGTGTTGTACGATTAATATCCCCGGTGCATTCGGTGGCATTTGCATTAGCACCTCCTTGAGCGCCTCCGTTCCTCCTGTAGATGCCCCAATTGCAATAATCTTGTGAGTACTATTGATCAATGCATGGCTTGTCTGAGTATGCCTGATGATGGTGTTTTTATTATCGATATTTTTAAAACATTCTTTCTTTTTTACTTTAATGCTTGCTGATTCTTTTATTTTTTCTGCTAATTCGGCTACAATTTCATTCAGTGTGTGTGATACGTCCAGTGATGGTTTTGCAACAAAATCCAGTGCGCCCACTTCTAAAGCCTTCAATGTAGTTTCACAGCCTGCTTGTGTCAATGAGCTAACCATAATGACAGGTAACGGATAGTATGCCATTAATCTTTGCAAGAAGGAGATGCCATCCATCCTGGGCATTTCTACATCCAGGGTAATTACATCGGGTTTTAAACTTATAATTTTATCCCTGGCAATAAATGGGTCTGCTGCCGTCCCTACAACTTCAATCTCACGATCTTTACTCAAACCCATTGATAATATTTTTCTGACTACAGCCGAATCATCCACAATCAATACTTTTACTTTATTTACCATGTTAGGTCTCCTTTTCCACTACTTTGGTTTTTAACTTATATTTGAACCACAAAGGTATAAAGGACACAATAGAGAGTTACTTCTGATAAATTGTTGGCCGCACGTACCGGAATCTCGTGTCAGTGCCAGCAAGGCTTTCTGAATGACCTATAAAAAGGTATCCATCAGGTGCAAGATGCTTATAAAATTTTGCTACCAGTTCAGCCTGTGTTTGTTTGTCAAAATAGATCATCACATTCCTGCAAAATATAAAATCAAATTGTCCTTTGAAGGGAAATGTTTCATCGGTAAGATTAAGTCTTCTGAACATGATCGTCTCCCTCAAATAATCCTTTATTTGATAATGGTCATTAAGATTACCATCTCCTTTTTTAAAATACGTGTTCAGCATATGAAGGGGTATACCTCTTAATCGGTCTTTTGCGTACACCCCGTCCATGGCCTTTTTTAAAACCCGGGTCGATAAATCGGTGGCTAATATTTTTATATCCCATCCAGAAAGCTGCTCTGTGTGCTCTGCTAATACCATAGAAATGGTATAAGGCTCCTCGCCAGTAGAACACCCTGCACACCATGTCCTGATCTTTTTTTCTCGGTTTTTTCTTTTCGATTCTAATAAGATTGGAAGTCCCTTTTCTGATAAGAAATCAAAATGTGCAGATTCTCTAAAAAATTCTGTAAGGTTCGTGGAGACACAATCAAGCATACTGACCAGTTCTTCGCCCGTAGTATTTTCTTCTGTAACGTATTGATAATATTCCTTAAATGAAGACAATGATCTCTCCCGTAGGCGTTTCATTAATCGTGATTTTAATAATTCTTTTTTTGCAGGGGTAAGATTTATTCCGCTTTCGTTGTAGATTAACCGCTGAAAAAGACCAAATTCTTTATCGTTAAGATCGATGTCCATAGGTATCCCCCATAAAAACATTTTCCAGGTATTTTAGTAATTTTTTAGTCTGCTCACATGAGTTGGCAGTTGACATTTTATGGTTGACAGTAGGCAGTAGGCACTCAGTGGATTTAAGATACTCTGTTTGCCATTCGTTGCTATATATCTATTCCTAAACTGTCAGAAACAGGTTTTATATTCTTTCATAGATATTTTTCAGGATTTTCAATCATATAATTTAATAACTTCACAACTTCTGTTGATTTGTTCAATTAATCTTTTTTGGTTTGTTCATTTATATATTTGCAGTGAAAGGCAAAATCAATCCAAACATACGTTTCCGTGACGACTTCCTGATTTGACTTATTAACGAATAAAGTTCATCTTTCGGGAAGCTTTTAGAAAGGTGATATATATCCATTGCCAAGCAAAGCGCCTTTTTGTAAACCATTAAACCATTGAAATTATTGCTATTTATTGTTTGTTGTGCTTACTGCCCACGGCCTCTTTTTAGTCCTCGCCAAAAATATTCTTTAATGTCGATATCATGCGGTCGTCTTCAAATGGTTTTACCACGTAATCGGTAGCGCCGTTTCGAATGGCATCCGTTAAAGAATCACGCTGGTCTATGGCAGAAATCATGATTACCTTTGCCTGTTTATCAAAGGCCAGGATATCTTTTAACCCTTGAATGCCGTCAACCTCTGGCATTATAATATCCATAGTTACGGCGTCTGGTCTTAATTCCTTGTATTTTTCAAATGCCTCCCTTCCATTTCCAGCCTCTCCCGCAATCTGATATCCATGTTGTGTCAAAAGTCGTTTGATTACCATCCTTATGACTTTAGCGTCATCTACTACTAATATTTTCTTCATACTTTTACTCCAATATTATCTAAGAGTTTCACAAGTGACGTCATCTCCGGAACTAGAAAAAGGTAACACTCGAGTTCATTTTTACAAATTTCAAATTTTGTCTCCATCAGTAATAGTTTGTCGTCCACCATGCCTTGTTCCATGACAAGATTTGAAAACATGACTCCAGCATAGTCATTATGCACATGTGGGGGTTCTGGTAGTAATGTGGCGTCAAAATCAGATACCAGCGCATTACTGATATGACTTGCAAGAATGTTTCCTAATTCCTGAATTACACTTTCAGTAAATTCGTTATATTCTTTCGTCGTGCCGGCAGGCTGCCTGAGAAAGAGGTCAGTGAGAATGAATGAACCGTTCACAGGCAACATGAATAAAAGCTTACACCCTACGTTTCCTTTGAAATCAACCATAACGCCAGTCATTTCCCGGAGATCATCATTCATCTTTTCAGTAGTTTCGCTTAAATCTGCTATGTGCACACTTGAAAGCGAAATCATTGCGCCGGTTCTTAGTATCTTGGATAGGGCCCTGGAAGCCCTGTCGATACTAAGCCGCGACATTATTTCAACTACTTTCATACTATCTTGACTAATATTCATCTTTTATTTCTCCATTCTGTTTAATATTTATAACCACAAAGACACAAAGGCTCGTAATCTAAAATTCCAAATCACAAATTCCAAATCACAAATAAATTACAAATTACAATACTCAAAAAGAAAACTACTGTGATTTTAGAATAATAGAGGAAAAAATCTTCTTTAACTCAGTTGCCTCATTTATAAGATTTTCTCCTTCTCGTTTATACTGCTCATCATTTGTTTCAACTATCAATCTTAACCAATAAGCTGATTCTTTAGCTTCTTTACGGCATATCTTTATTCTCATGATAAAGTCTTTTTTGCTTAGGGCTTCGTTGGCTTCAATATAATTAGCTCCTACAGAACCAGAAGCACGTATTACTTGCTTACCATGTTCCAAGGTTGAAACATATTTTGGTAATTGCCTTACATAAAGGGTAACATTCTTGGCAAAACAGAATGTTCTTTCTTCTAAATCATATTGTTTGGACATTTGAATTTAATTTATTAGAATTTATCTGTTATTTGATGCTTGTATTTTGGCGCTTAGCAAGCATCATAATGATATTAATAAATTACGATTGCCTCACCAAAGATACGACACGTTACCTCACCCGTATCAGTATCGAAGATAATATTGTATCCTTTCGTACCACCGGTTTTCGCCGATACAATCTTGATACCCTCTTCTTTCAATATCCGTCGTACCTCTATTTCATTTGATTCTCCGATATTCAGCAAACCATTCGTTTCAAACATCTTCGCGCCGCCAAATATCTTGGCATAAAGAGATCCTCTGGATGCGCCTGCATGGGTGACCATCTGGTAAATAAAATAGGGGAGTCCCGTATTAGCGTATTTAGTAATCTTTACATCATTACCGTTTTTTTTGGGTAACATTATATGCAGGAGTCCACCGATTTTATTAATGGGGTCGTGTAATACAATTCCAATGCAGGAACCTAACAATGTCTTTAATCCATGAGGTGCTTGTGTAATCTTTAAGTCACCAACACCAACCGTAATCATGCACTGAGTATTATTCATCCAAAATTCCCTTCCCAATAAATAAAAAAAACCTATCCTGTTATTCAGTTGTTAATTTTTACGTGATGATTTCAACGGGCACGAATTTAATCGTACTCGTGCCCGCTGATAATAATATCAGACATTAGAAATCTTTAAAATCATTACCAAGAGGTATTAACTCTTCCGGAGCCCTGGTTAGTACCGTATCTCTTTTTTTAAAGCAATTTTCTTTATTTTTACTGCTTACCTGTGAAGCGTCATTGTTTTTTCTTTTGATCTGCATCGTATGTTTACTTCTATGGCTAGAGATATCCTTTTTCAAAGAATAATCTTTTTTTTCATAACACTTCAAAGATTGTTGTTTTTCAGAAGTGTCCAGATCATCGTCAATATTTCCTATTTCCATAGACAGTTCATGTATAATTGTTTTCAGATTTTCTGCCTGTGCAGATAACTCTTCACTCGATGACGCCAGCTCTTCAGCATTTGCCGCATTCTGTTGTGTAACGGTGTCTACTGTCGTAACTGCCTTGGATATCTGGTTAATTCCATCAGATTGTTCTTGCGAGGCTGCGGCAATTTCACCAGCCAAGTCCGTTACCTTCTTTGCCTCCGTTACTATTTCTTTAAGATTGGCTGCAAATTGATCGGCAATCTTTGCAGCATTCTCAGTGCTTACCACCCTTGAATTGATTAAGTCTGTAGTTTCCTTTGATGCAACAGAACACCTTTGCGCAAGGTTGCGTACCTCCTCAGCAACAACGGCAAACCCTTTCCCGTGTTCTCCTGCCCTTGCCGCCTCAACAGCAGCATTTAAGGCTAAAAGGTTCGTTTGGAATGCTATCTCATCAATCGATTTTATTATAGAAAGAACTTTATCATTGCCTGAATTTAGATCCCGCATCGTCTTCTGTAATGTATCCAGGGACTCATTACCACTCTCTGCGGACGTCTTTGTCTTGATTGCAAGTTGGTTGGCTTCTTTGGCATTATCGGCGTTTTTTGTAGTCATTGAGGCCATTTCTTCAATCGAGGCAGATGTCTCTTCTATTGAAGATGCTTGTTGTGATGCCCCATCTGCAAGCGACTGACTGGAAGAAGAAATCTGATTTGATGCAGATGCAACTTCTTCAGCCCCATCCTTTAAATTATGAACCAGTCTTTTCAGTAAAGATGTGATTCCTCTGGCAATGAAAAAAACGACAGTTCCTACCAGTAATACGTAAATGCCATTTCCAAAGATGTTAAAATTCCTATTCGATGCAATTGCGGCATTAACTGATGACATGGGGGCAATCACGCTTATACCACCCCGAATGTCTCCCAATTTGTAATTTTCCATCTGCCTGCCTGCGATGTCCTTGCCGTCACCGGTGGGACTTGTCGAGGGGTCGCCGTGACACTTCAAACACGCTTCTTCTATCTTTAAAGGCACCATTAACCGAAAGGACTCTGTACCGTCTTCTAATTTTGCAATTTCAGAGACGTCTTTTAAAGTGGGATCTCTTTCAAATTTTTCTAATTGCATAACCTCCCACGCATCAGGTTTGTTCACAGGATTTCTGTATTTAATACTCGTCTGCTTCATCTTAAAGATGGTTGTCTGGCTGAAATTTTCTGCAACCTCACGTCCCACAATTGCTGGGATTACACCCTTGAATTCAAAGCCACCTTTTGAATCGTTGTTTATAGCCTTTTGCTTTTCAGCGATCACTTTCCTTGTGGATATAAGTTGGTCTGCCGCCATTCTTCCCTGTCTCTGTACCTCTGCTAACATCTGTGTCTTCTGTCTTTTTGTGTTGACATATGTCAAGATACTTGTAGAAACCACAATGACTGCCACAATCGTAACAATAAGTCTTGTCATCATATTCATTTTACCAATCATTTTACCCTCCCGTTTTTGTGTTTGATCTCGGTAATACCTGAAAACTGTAGATATCAAATCAACTTATATTCGTTAAGCTTTCGACCATACTGATTTCTTCTGTGCCTAAGACCTTATCGATGTCGAGAAGAATTTTCACCTTGTTCTTTATCTTTGCCATGCCCAGAAAGATTTCTGTATTGATACCGTCTCCAAGATGAGGTGCGGGCTCCAAATCACCGCCATGAACATCAAGGACTTCCGAGACTGTATCTACAAGGACTCCCGTAAGTTTGTTTTTGACTTCTACTACAATAATACATGTTTCTTTTGTGTGGTCAGTTTCTTGAAATCCAAATTTCAACCTTAGATCTATTACGGGAATTACCTTTCCACGGAGATTAATTACCCCTTTCATATAACCGGGTGTCTGAGGTACTGGTGTTATATTCATGATGCCTATAATTTCCCTTACCTTGAGTATCTCGATACCATACTCCTCTCCACACAGTACAAAGGTCAGGTATTTTCCTTCACGCGACAACGTCTCCGAATCGTCTGTTTTTTTCCCTTTCACCATTGTTGCTTGCATGCGATTCTCCTTTCGTAAAAATAGTATAGCCAAAAGTCCTGCCACAGAATTTGTAATTGCTATCTACAATCTAAAATATGTTTTTACACACCCCAGTCCCTCTTGACAGAGGGATAATTTCTCGTTCCCAAACTTCGTTTGGGAACGAGCTAACAAATAGTGAAACTCAACCTACTTGTGTTACACAGTCTTCACCCATGTCATTATTACCTTGGTAAGATCAGCGGACATCCTGGCATACTCTTCGCCCATTATCATCATCTTTTCTGCCGTGGCTGTTTATCTGGCGATGGCAAGTTCGACGACTTTGCCGGCTGCCTTCGGCTGCGACTTTTAAGCTCCCCTCATTGATAGGACAAGCGTCCCCGCTTGTCATTATAATGTCAGGCGAGGACGATCCTGACCTATCATAGG
>JAUPKS010000093.1 GCA_030837315.1 Planctomycetota bacterium | reverse complement strand
ACCTCCCGTTGCTCTCCACCTCATCTCACGATGACGCAGTTACGGTCGGTTACAGAGCGGAAAGCGTTTTCCCTGAAGGGGACTTTCACCCCTCTGGCATTGCGCACTTTCAGGCGCACTAAGGCGAGGTCTGGTTGACTCGCCGGAACACTGGAGTTACAGTTCTTCCCGAAATTATGTATTAAATGATCATTCGCTTATTCGTATTGATGAATTGCCGATATGACAAATTCTTTGAAACAGAGTTTCTCGATCGGTGCGTTCCCAAACAGAGTTTGTGAACGAGCCACCCTGAAAATAAAACATGTTTCAAAAAAATGCGTGATTAAATATTTGATAATTATTATTTAAAAAATATCCTTCGATTTAATATTATATCTTTTCAGCATGCGCTGGAGGTATTAACGCTCTATTTCGCTCTCCTCAGCGGTGTTTGTTACGTTTCCACTCGTTTTATTCAATACGTTCGTTATGTATTTTACATTAGAACGCATCAAGTGCCTTTCTGCGCGCCTCTTTATAAGGTTGAGCAAGTAATTCGTCCTTTGTAGCTTTTGCACCTCCACTTTTCTTTACTAATGGTAAGATAACATTTAAGGAGATTACGTCTTCATTGGTAAGGGTAATCGCCCTTTCTATGACATTTTCCAGTTAACATACTTACCAGGTCAGTTGTGTAAAATTAATTTATTAAAGTTTCTGGTGGAAAATCCTGCTTGCAATGAATGAGCGCGAGAACTTCAATTTTATCGGATGATATTTCGTAGATAAGACGATATGAGTAAACAATCACTTCCCGAATATTCACTTCGCCAATTTCAGGAACG
Organism: Planctomycetota bacterium; assembly: GCA_030837315.1. GTDB lineage: Bacteria > Planctomycetota > Brocadiia > Brocadiales > Brocadiaceae > Brocadia. Next base: position 4,229 of record JAUPKS010000093.1, on the reverse strand, counting down.
ATCCTGCCTATTTCAGGGAATTCATTGAGTTTTTCTGATCTTTCTAAAATGTCCTCTGAAACTTTCTCAGCATAGTATTTCGAATCTCTTGCTATGTAATCATATATCTTTTTCAAATCCTGTTTTGCAGGAATAGACCAGATTACCATGATTTCATTTCTTTTTTCAATTCTTCAACAGAAATAGTCTTACCATCTTTTACCGCTTCCTGCCCCTTTCTAATTTTGTCTAAAACATAAAGCTGGTACATAATATCATCAATACTGGCAGAATCAGGTAGTTTTGAAATTACATCTAACGCCTTTTTCTTTATCGTTATCATATTTGTAACTCCATTTAGTCTCATTGTTTTTTAAGGTATCATACGCATTTTATCACAGTGTGGAATTTAAGTCAAAAGGCGGTTCTTGTTATATTTTCACAGGAAAGATACTTTGATGTCCAGAATTTAAAGGGAATTAAATCGACAGTGTATAGATGCTAAAACATATCCTTCGATTTAATATTATACCTTTTCAGCATGCGCTGAAGATATTGACGCTCTATTTCGCTCTCCTTAGCGGCGTTTGTTACGTTTCCACTCGTTTTATTCAATACGTTCGTTATATATTTTACATTGAATGCATCGAGCGACTTCCTGCGTGCCTCTTTATAAGGTTGAGAAAGTAATTCATTCCCCAAGCTATCAGCGCTTCCTTCTTTTTTTACTAAGGGTAATATTACGTTTAACGATATTACATCTTCGTTGGTAAGGGTAATCGCCCTTTCTATGACATTTTCCAGTTCACGGACGTTGCCAGGCCAATGGTAATGATAAAATTCCGTTTCTACTTCGGGAGATATCCCATTGATCTGCTTATTTTCCTTTTTGTTATACTTTTCGATAAAATGTTTTACCAGTAAGGGGATATCCTCTTTCCTCTCGCGTAATGGCGGCATCCTGATGTTAATTACATTTAAGCGATAATACAAATCTTCCCGAAATTCCTTTTCCTGTACTCGTTGTAATAAATCCTGGTTTGTTGCTGCAACAATGCGCACATCCACCTTCTTTGTAACCGTATCTCCGAGCGAAATAAACTCCCCTTCTTGTAAGACACGCAATATCTTTGCCTGAACCGATTTTGGGATATCGCCAATTTCGTCCATAAACAGGGTACCACCATCGGCCTCTTCAAAAAGGCCTTTTTTGTCTTTGATAGCGCCGGTAAAGGCGCCCTTCACGTGTCCAAACAATTCGCTTTCGAGGAGGTTTTCAGATAACGTAGCACAATTGATTGCCACAAATTTCTCGTCTTTTCGATTTCCGGTAAAATGGATCGCCCTTGCTACAAGTTCCTTTCCTGTACCACTCTCGCCAGTAATCAGCACCGTGGCGGAGCTAAAAGCAACCCGAGAGATCATGTCCAGCACCTTCTGTAATTCTCTGGAACTTCCCACGATCCTTTTTAACCCATAGACCTTTTCCAGTTCGGAATGGAGATATTTATTTTCTTCGATAATCTTCTGCTGGGCAATCATGCGGTCGATATTGAGGATGATCTCATCGAGATTGAAGGGCTTTGTAATGTAATTAAAGGCACCCCGCCTCATCGCCTCCACAGCCGACTCTATCCCTCCATAGGCAGTCATTATCAACACGGATGAGTTATACATCCCCTTGATTCTTTGAAGTAATTCCAGTCCATCAATTCCTCCCGGGAGTTTCATGTCTATGATGACAATCGGAAATTCCTGTTTTTTCAGCTCCCCCAGTGCTTCTTCGCCAGATGCCGCCGTTTTGACATAAAAGCCGCGCTCTGTCAATACGTTGTTCAGTACCTTCCGGTAGCCAATCTCATCATCTACGACCAATATTTTTATGCTGTTTATCTTCACCTAAAATTACCTGATTTGTCGATTGGAATTTGGTATTGTTCCATCAGTATTTATAGTTTAATCACACACATTTCTTGCTCTTTTTTTGCTTTCAGGGGCAAAAATATCCTGAATGTTGTGCCTTTCCCAATCTCGCTGTCAACCTCAATACTACCGTCATGCATCTTTACAATCCCGTAGCTAATACTTAAACCCAGGCCTGTCCCCTTACCATCTTTCCTTGTCGTAAAAAATGGGTCAAATATTTTTCTTAAAACATTTTTACTGATACCCACACCGGTATCCTTAATAAATATTTCAACACATTCCTTATACGCATGGAAACGGGATCCCACCGTTAACTCACCCTTTCTAAGCACTCCGGCGTGCTCCGTATTCCCCACAGATTCTTTCATAGCAAAGACGGCATTATTGGTGATATTAATGACAACCTGCTCCATCTGACGGGCATCCATCATAACGTCAGGAATATTTGGATCAAGCATGCGAACTACTTCTATCTTCTCTTTCCTGTATTGTTTCTCTACCATACCAAGCACATTGTCTATCAGATTGTTCACATTTGACAGGCGCATTTCAGGCTCTTTTTGTCTTGAGAAATCCAATAAACCGCTGATTAATTCCTTGCATCGGACAGACTCTTTCACCGAGCCCTCAAGGTATTCATACAAAAAGGTCCTGTTTTTGTTAATAACATTGTATATCTGCTCCAATTCCTGGCAGTACTTGTTTAAGTCATCGGTAATTGCTGAAAGGATCTTCTTGAAATCGTTCATTTCCAACGTAGCGTTTGCTTCGCGATTCAGTTTGGTAATTATCTCATTCAATCGCTGCGTGTTTTCGGAAATAGGAATAGCGCTTATGAGTTTTAAGGCACTGGTCACCCTTTCAAAAAGCTTTAAACTTTCTGTACTATAGAGATAAATTACACCGATCGGGTTGTTAATCTCGTGGGCAATTCCAGCTACCAACTGGCCTATAGATGCCAGTCTGTCGGCCTGCACAAGCTTTTGTTCAAGCCTTCTCAGTTCTGTTACATCGTTCGCCACTCCTAATATACTCAACAATTGTCCCTCTTTATTTTTGACAAGGGATGTGCTTAACAACACATTTCTGATATTTTTTTGCTTGTCTAATACCTCAACCTCAAATATCTTCATGAAGCCATTGTGGATGATCTGGTTTACATTCTCCTGCCGTTTATTGAATAAGATGGAAATGAGGGGATGACCAATCAACTCCGTCTCTTCGTAGCCCCATTCTTTAATCTTGGGATTGATAAAGGTGAAGTTCCCTTGCACATCCAGGGTAAATATTAATTCGTTTGCATACTTCAGGATGCTTTCTAAATATTCCTTTCTCTCTTCGAGGTCCGCCTTCAACTTGAGAAGCTTTTCGCGCGCATCTTTAATATCACTGGTCATGTGGTTAAAAGAAGCCGTCAGTTCACCCAGCTCGTCTTTCAAGGTGCTTTCGACCCGAACGTTTAAATCACCCGCAGCAACTCTTTTCATGCCTTTGACAAGTCGTATAATGGGAATAATAATTCCTCGGGAAACAAAAAAGCAAACGAATATTACACCGACGATACATATCCCCACCACGGTAATTGCCCGATTTTTAAACCGGAAAATCGGAGAATATGCCTCCGACTCCTCCGTTTCTACCAACAAGACCCACCTCATCTTCTTTAAATACCGTGCTGCACCGATAACGTTCCTTCCCATATAATTTTTATATACACCCACAACCTCTTTCCCGGAATGGAGTGCCGCTGCCACAGGCTCAGTATTGACCAACTGGCTTAAAATGGCCTCCTCCTTAAACCTCGATCCGGTAATTAACTGAAAGTTTTTATTCACAATATAGGCCTCACTCGTTTTACCCCTTCGAAGGAATGTACCTGTATCCTCCTTTATGCCACTTCTTTTCCCCGTCGTAATCTCATTTAACTTGTTTGCATTGAATCTGATTACCAGCACACCCAGGAATTTTCCACTCCGTTTCTTCAGGATTGGCGCGGCAAAGGCCAGCGAATACTCTCCTGTGTTTTCATCCATATAGACATCCTTTACATAAGGCCCTTCTTTGCCGTAAGTAAAATAGTCCACACCAAATTCGATCTTGCCGATATTGTTTTCATTACTTGATGCCGCAATAATTCCCGCCGGGTTTAAGACAAAGGTTTCATAAAAATCCTTATTCAGGTTTGTTTTGTATATCATGTAATCGTTGAATTTCCTGACGATATGCGTATTCGTTGGATTGTGGTTCAATATCTCTAAATGTCTTCGGATAAATTCATCGGATGCAAAAAACTGCGATGAATATTCACCGGCATTCAGGATGGT
>JAUPKS010000092.1 GCA_030837315.1 Planctomycetota bacterium | reverse complement strand
TTTGTCAATAAACCGATAATAGGCCTTGACTCTTGGCCAGTCTCCTTCTGCAACACCGCAATACGCCCGGCCCGGTTGCCCGGCTTTATCCGCCGCAATCTCTACAAGCCTCTGGCTCAATCGCTCATCTCCCAAAGACGCACCCCCAAATTCCTTTTCCGCCCAGTCCCCGCCCTCAATACCTGCAGTGATATCGATCGCTCCTAAGCCACTCCCTTCGGGAAGTCCCATCTTCCTGCGAAAATTCTCATCAAGAGGATACACATAAATATCCTTTCTGCTTTCCCCTCTTTTCCTGAAAACGTCCTGTCTGCCACGGCCTTTAGTACGACCAAGGTACTGCCAATTGGCTGCACGGTAACATGTTCCACGATAATGGCTGGCATCCACAAAGCTCTCCAAAAGGAGGGGACGATGACCATACCGTGCTTCAAAATCCCCGGGAAACTCCCGCACGGCCATCCCAAGCACACAGGATGCAAGATTCTTGCATGATACACCGGGACGAATCAGAAAACGACTCATATTTACCACGTGGTGTAAATTCGCCCGCCGCATATCCCAATCCCACCCGATCCACCGATCACGAGCCTCCAAATGTAATGCGGAGGAACTAAATCCCAGTCCTCCCAGCCACCCATGCTCTGACTTCACCAGATAGTAGAGTTGACGCCCTACCAATGGCCCTGCTCCCCGCGGATGACCCTGAATCATTAACTCATTCCATATCCGCATCTGTTCTTCCGTTTCTACTCTCAATAACCGTAATTCTCTTATTTCGCTGATGTTACCAGGTACCTCTTTCGCCTCCGCTACCCCTCCAACAAGACGTCTTGGACTTCTTTTGCCTCGTAGGGTACCAGGCTGAGGAAGCACGATGTGCTTCTTGCGCTCCAATTCCCGGAGCGCTTTTATGCATCCAGCACGTTGTCTCTCCCCACGTGGGTCGAAAAATCCAAATCTATCGCAAAGCTGCCCAAGGTTCAAAACTATGTGCTGTCTTGGCCCTGAAGGAGTACGAACGGACTCAATGAGTTGATGCTGTATATATCTTTTCCTGCCGGATGCCTTTTTGGATTTTTCACGGATAAACATGGCGTTATTATACCGGGAAAGCACCACGAGGTCGACGTAAATAATATTATTCAGGCACTACATTGAAAACTCCAAAATTTAATTTCTAACCATATCAAGGAGTTACGACTTTTACATGCCCGTTTTCGCCTCAATTTCCACCATTTTTATGAAGAATTTGTTGAAGTTGGGGTACGGTTTTATTCAATAATTCCGATATACAACTTAATTTAATAAAATTTTACTCAGGAATGCCGAATATATAATTTAAGTCTCGTATGGTGATCGAGCTCCCTCCAAAAAAATCCATACTTCTTCCTAGCGCCTTGATTAAATGAGTATGAAAAGGAGATTGTATAAGCTGGGTTTATGTTTTTGGAGTTAAAAAAATAGCCATTTTTAGTTTTTTTCCAAAACACGGATAGTTTGGTCGAATAAACCCATTTTTATTAGTATTGCTATAGTTAAGAAATCATGCATATACTTTGGAACAAGAGGAAATAATATGACTGAGGAGAAGTTGAGAATACTTCTTGTTGATGATGATGAAGAAGACTATATCATAGCTCGTGACATACTTTCTGAAATCAAGATTATGAGATTCGACCTGCAATGGGAAAGGACGTATGATGATGCCTTGAGAATTATTTGTTGCAATCAGTACGATATTTGCCTTTTCGACTATCGTCTCGGTCCACGGACAGGGTTAGAACTCTTGCATGAAGTAGTTGATAATGGTTACAAGGGGCCAGTTATCATATTGACCGGGCAAGATGATCACGAAGTGGATAACGAGGCAATGAAAGCAGGTGCAGCAGATTATCTTGTTAAAGGTCAGATTAACGCATCTTTACTTGAACGATCCATTCGCCATGCTATGGAACGTAAGCGTGTACAAGAGGCACTCGTATTTGCTAAGGATTATGCAGAGAACGTCATCAACAGCTCAATCGATATGATTACGACTACGAATACAAATTACGAGATTACTGAGTTTAACCCTGCAGCTGAAGAGGTATTTGGTTATAGCAGAAACGATGTAATTGACAAACCCATGCATATTCTCTATGCCAATAGCAATGATTGGAAGCGTGTTAAGGAAAAAATAGAACAAGAAAAAATATTTTCTGGTGAGATAATCAAAAGAAGGAAGAATGGAGAAACATTTCCCGCGTATGTATCTGCATCTATGTTAAAGAATTTGAAAGGTCGGGAAGTTGGGATTATGACCATTGCAAGGGATATCACGTTGCAGAAACGTCTTGAGGATCAGCTGATGCATAATGCCTTTCATGACACCCTGACAGGTCTTCCGAACAGGAAATACTTATTGAATCATTTAGAGATCATAATAGAACATGCCAGGAAAAATAAAGACATATTATTTGCTGTACTTTTTCTCGATATTGATCGCTTTAAGATAATAAACGACAGCCTTGGTCATACCATGGGTGACAAATTATTAATCTCAATTGCTCAAAGACTTAAAACAATCCTGCGTTGCAATGATATAATCGCCCGTTTTGGAGGAGATGAGTTTGTTATTCTTCTTTATGGTATAAAAGAACGTTCTTATGCAAAAATGGTTGCGGAGAAGATCTTAGCAAATTTTAAGGAACCTTTCTGCCTTGACGGGAACAATGTACTTACAAGTGCAAGCATAGGAATTGTTCTAAGTGAGGAATATTATGAACGGGCAGAGGATTTCCTGCGAGATGCCGATACGGTAATGTATCGTGCCAAAACGAACGGTAGATCAAGTTATGCAATGTTTGACAAAGAAATGCATGCGTATGTAGTAAACATCTTACAAATGGAGGCCGGCCTGCGACAGGCCGTTGTAAACAACGAATTTGAAATCTATTACCAACCCATTATATCTTTAGCTGATGATAAAATTATCGCTAGTGAGTGCCTCATCCGTTGGGAGCATCCACAACGTGGTTTGGTTTTACCGTCAGAATTCATCCCAATAGCGGAAGAAACCGGGATAATAGAAAATATCGGGAGATGGGTAATAAAAGAAGCTATTGATCAAAACAAGATTCTGCGTCATTCAGGATATTTGAATACTAATTTTTCAATTAATATTTCAGCACGACAATTTCGGTATCAGGACATACCGGAAGTTATCAGGAGTATACAGGAAGAAGTATGCATAGATTTACAAGCGATTACTTTGGAGATCACTGAAACTACCGTAATGGAAGATATGGACAGAAGTATTAAAATATTGAAAACACTGCGAGACATGGGTATAGATATCATGTTGGATGATTTTGGTACAGGTTATTCATCAATAAACAACTTGAGATTCCTTCCAGTTACCGGAATAAAAATAGATTTATCTTTAACAAAAGATGTTGCTATATGTTCTGATGCTGCGACGATAGCTCGGGCAATTATTAATATGGCACATGGACTTAATAAGACGGTAGTAGCTGAGGGGGTGGAAAACAAACAGCAGCTGGAGTTTTTACGTTTAAATAGATGTGATATGGTACAAGGCTACTTGTTAGGTAAACCAATGCCGATACAAAGCTTGACGAAGTTATTACAGAAAAACAATACCATATCTATATTAAGTTGTGTGGGTAAAGATTCAAAATATTTAAACGGTTCAACCCGGGTTTATCGTAGCGGTGCTGTCCAGTTAGCAAAAAAACGGTAGGCATTACCAACCGTTTTACAAACACAACGCTTACCAAAGGACTCCTTATGATTCCTTTAAAAGGAATAGGTGTATGATGAAGCGGTTGCTGTCGGTTTTCCACTTTCTCGAAAGCTTGAAGCATTTCAGCCATATACGCATAAAGAGGGCGACCCCTGAAATTCCTAACATAGGTATCATTCATACACCAGGAAAACACATCTTTATTCCAGCACCTGCACATCTCCTCAAAATACAGGCATCAACTTCTAAATTCCGTTTTTCTAAATGGAAGCTCGACTTTCGGTTTCCTGAATCAGTAGCCAGTCTGTAATTTTAGTTGTTCTTGTTTTCACTAAGAGGAGAATGTTTGCACAGGTGATGTTTTTGATTACGCAGGTGTTCCACATGTCAGCGGATATTCACCTCAGGCTATTTCGCATAAACAATTGCTACGATGGTAGACAGGTGTATTTTTTCCAGTAATTATGTAGTCACTAATATAATCCTACTATTTGATAAATGTGCTTGAATACTAAAGATAACATGTTATATTGTAGTGGACATGCACATTGTAGAAAACAAATCAAAATCAGGCAAGAAAATCTATCGTTCTATCCTCTTGCGGGAATCCTATCGGGAGGACGGGAAGGTCAAAAAGCGCACCATAGCGAATCTGTCGAATTGTACGCCACAAGAAATAGGGGCAATAAAGCTGGCGCTCAATCACAAGGATGATCTCGGTGAGTTGGGTTCATTGTCAGAATCGATAGAACTGCACGAGGGATTATCCGTTGGTGCGGTTTGGT
>JAUPKS010000091.1 GCA_030837315.1 Planctomycetota bacterium | reverse complement strand
GAAATAGAAGCTTTGCTCTTAACGGCATTTCCTTATTTTGAGGCAGGAGAAAAAGACCCTACGTAATGGGAATCAACACGTTATCGCACATACATTAATCATATCTCCATGGAAGTGCCTTATTGAATGTGACAGATGAAAATTAATTTACCTGTATTACTTGTAACCGTCCTTTCCCTATCATTCATAAACATATGTTATGCAAAAGATACAACGCATACGAATGCATCTGGCATAACGGATACAGGTAACGTGTCAGATGGAGAAGTATCTGTCAAGCCAGAAGATTACTATTTTAATGTCGAGGCACTTTCTACAAAAGAAGAAGACTGGAAAAAATTTCAGTTCCACGGTTTTTTTGAAATTTCATCTCCTGTTCAAGGACGAGACGATGAATCACAACAACTGTCGTCTAAATTTTGGGAAGAGAATGAGCTTGCCCTTTGGTTAGGCAAACGGATATCTAAGAGGTTATCCTTTGCTTCCGAGGTCGAAATTAAGAAAGGATTTAAAGAATACGAACTAGAAGTATTTGAGTTTGATTATGAGATAGTGAATAAACTGCTGGTGTTTCGCATGGGGAAATTTAAATACCCTCTGGGTATAGAAAGATTTGTTGAAGCAGCCCCTTTAAATAAACTGGTAGATCGTCCCCTTCCATCGATTAGGATTATACCGGGAACTTATTCCGATATTGGCGGGATGTTTTATGGCTCTATTCCATTACCAAATAATACAACGGTGAAATATGAGTTCGCTATGACAAATGGTCTGGAAGGACATGAATCAGAGGATGTACAACAACTCTGGGACAATAACAGTAACAAGGCCATTGGCGGTAGACTCGGCTATGAGTTTTTACAAGGCCTGGAGATAGGCGGATCATATTCTCGGGGAAAGTATGACGAAGACAATCAATTAGATATCGATTTTCTGGGGGCAGATATCCAGTTTAAAAAGGGTAACCTCGAAGTTCGTGGTGAGTATATTACCAGCCGTGTAGAACAAAAAGAGGCGGATGGCGGTGATTTCCGCAGAAATGGTTATTACCTCCAGACATCATATAAATACCCATTGAATTTAAATTATGTAAGATATCTGGAGGGAGTCCTTCGGTTCGATTCCGCGGATCCTAACCGAAATATTACCGATGGGAATGAGGCAGATCGCGTTGCTATTGGTATGAATTACTTTCCCACAAATCATGTCGAACTTAAGTTTGAGTATGAGATTGAGAATGAGCCAGGGGAAGGAATACATGGAAAATCATTTGTCCAGGCTATATTTAGATGGTAGAAAACATTTTTTACAGATAATGGCAGGCTTACGAAAGATCATGAAAAACATTCTTTGTAAATGGGAACTTCTGTTGTTTTCTCAGCAAGGCAAACAAAATCGATATGTGCGTATGTTACATAATCTTTGGTGTCGGGTGAGTATTTTGTTTTTTATTTGCCTTTTGACTCGCCTATGTTTTATTGGAAGATATCTTGATAGTTGTGACAGTGTGAACTTTGCCTTAGGTCTTCGTGATTATGATCTCTCCCTCTTACAACCCCACTTTCCTGGTTATCCTGCCTATATGTTTCTATCATGGCTGTTTTTCAAATTGTTTCATCACGAGACTTGGGCGTTGATATTACCTGGCGTGCTTTTTGGTAGTCTTACCGTCTATCCACTCTCTTTCCTTGCCAGACAGTTATTTTCTGAAAGAGTTGCCATTCTGACGGCGATCCTTTATCTCATCAACCCACTCTGTTGGTTGCAAGCTGAAAGGCCCACCTCTGATGCTATGGGTTTATTCTTCATTATACTATCCGCCTATTTCTTGTATCGAGTATTCAACTCGATGTTTAGGAATTTTAATTTTAAAGGATGGCACGGACTTCGTCGTGATGGTTCGACACGCTCACTATGCACAGTACTGCGCCCCAAGACTGTCAAACGGCCAGTCGAACGCAATACTTGTTTGTCAGTGCCTGATTCAAAAAGTTCCACTAACACCCCCCCCCTTTCTTTAAAGAAGAAGGCTTCAATTTGTACGCCTGGTGATACCTCAAATAATCATGGGTGGTTTAATGATAGAAATTGTCTTTTTTTGGGCAGCCTGGCCTTAGGTTTTGGATTAGGTGTGCGGCTTTCTTATTTTCCTTTTATTGCATTATTGATAGGCATCTTATTCTATTTAGTTGTTCAAAGAATGAACCTTAAAAGACGAGTCATCTTGTATGGATTAACTGGATTTGCTGCTGGTGTTTGTTCGTGGTTTTTCCCACAAATTGGATACATAGGTTGGCACCCTTTTTTGCAGAATGGCCTTTCATTTTCGTATGGACACTTTACCGATTGGGGTGGGTCAATAATTACCTTTGACGGATTAAAAAGAATAGACTGTTTTACTCAGTCTATCTGGGTTTACGGGCTAGGTGGCTGGTGGTACGGTTTCTCGTTTTTAAGGCTGATTCCTTCCGTAATTATGATAATTTCATTTCTTTATTTACTCAAACGTTGCCGTTTTGATCGCCGATTGTGGCTCTTGGGACTTTATATAATTCCTTATACACTTTGGGTGATCCTTGGGCAAAACGTAGCACATCCGCGACACATACTCCCCATCATACCGATGATATTAATGCTGATTGCGTACGGCTTATGCAAAGCCTATGATGAAGGCGGCAGGATTCTTTCAATACTTCTTACCTCTGTATTTATCATGAGTATGCTGGTAGTATCGCTAAAAATAGTTATGCAATATCACGACACGGTCCCCGCACCAATACAGATTATCCAATTTATCAAAAGGAAATTTAACACTATTTCTACGCGGGTCTACTGCGTTGAAGAAAAAAGATTCTTTGATTATTATGCGCCTCTATGGGATGCCAGACATGTAAGAGATGCAGCAGCATTAAATATTGATCTGCAATCCTCCCTGCATAGACCCAATAATATACTCATCGTTCTTAGCTCTGGAGAGATCGGGAAATTCGGATCGAAAGATACACCAATAGGAAAATTTGAAGGCAACCCATACACAGATAATACAAAGGATGAATTATTGCTTTATACATTAACTGGTTTACAAGTTGAGGATTAATTCTCACTTGATATTTTTGTAACAATTACAAGTATTAATGTAAATTTTACAATAGTTTCATAGCTATACTCGATCTTAACTATTGATAATAAAAAATTATATAACTTTTAACTATCATACCTATCAGATACTTATAGTATATACCAATCTTCACTTGTCTTTTCAAAGATAACTGGTACACCCGTTGCTTTTCATATCGCTGCTGTCAATTCAACACCTTACTATATTGAAACAATAATGAAATATAAGACAATACTCATAACAGGCGCAACGGGATTTTTGGGAAGTTACATAACAAGGGAACTTTTTGAGGCAGGTTTTCACCTCAAACTTCTTATCAGAAATACTGCTAATGTACAGGCGAAAGAAAGGATTTCTGAGGTTTTCCCATCGTTTGAAACTATGGGATCTGTTTTTGATACCCTATCTGACCGCATTGAAATAATTGATGGGGATATTTCTCAGAAATACCTGGGACTGAATGCTCAGAATTATTCCAGATTATCAGACACTGTTGATGAGGTATTTCACTGTGCTGCTGCAACAAAGTTCTACGATGGCCCCGACAATACCCTGGATTACACCAATGTGAATGGCACTGAACACATCGGATGGTTTTGTCTCTCAAGCAAACCCAAAAGATTTCATTATATTAGTACGGCTTATGTCGCCGGGACGAGACGCGATACAGTCTTTGAGCATGAACTGGAGAAAAGGCAAGCATTTCGTAATAATTATGAAAAATCAAAATTTGATGCCGAGAGATTGCTGATGCAATTTACCAGCCAATATAATATCCCCACGACAATCTATCGTCCCAGTATTATTGTAGGTGATTCTAAAACAGGATTTACACATAATTACGATAATATTTATGTATTTGGCAAAGGATTGCGCCATCTTAAAAACTATGAAATACGAAATAATTACAACGAGACACGTTTTCATGGAGGAAGCGGTATTGGCCATGCTGCATCGCTGAGAATCCCTGGCGATAAATATGGCACGATAAATCTAGTACCCGTAGATTATGTCACACAGGCAATCATTGCCATCTCCGGACAGACAACTAGTATAAACAAGACCTTTCACCTCGTGAATCCATCCCCACCCACACTCGGCGAACTTGCCGAGTGGATGGCGGTCGCAACGGGTTTCCATAGCATAAAGATAGTACCCATTTATGAATTCCAGATTCTGCCACACACCATACAGGAAAAACTATTTTTGCAGGGAACTGATACCTTCCAGCCTTACATGTTTGGAGAATCATATTTTGATTCCACGAACACAAAAAACCTGTTGAGTGGAACAGCGATCGAGTGTCCATTGATTACACAGGAACTGATAAACCGTTTCATCCAATATGCTGAAAATACAAATTGGGGCAAGAAAAAACAATTTGCGAATAACAGTTTCACACGAATTCGTTGACAATAGCATAGTCTTTTTGTAATTCTTTAAATGATCACGATACACATATGAATGAAAGACCAGAAATCCCTGAAAATATTACTCATATTGAGTACTTCACTCGCTTGTTAAAAGACAGGGTAAATAATTGCCCAATTCCCAAAATATCCGGTCTTAATGCTATCCTTCAATTTGAGATAATAGATAACGGAAACGGGGTTTGGAACATCGTTGTAGAAAATGGTTTCGTAAAGGAAGTAACAAACAAGGTGCTTGGAGAACCAACGTGTACCTTTATCTTGGGCAGCGATACGTTTCTCTCCATTCTCAGGCGTGAAATAACGCCTCAAAAGGCATTTTTCAAGAGAAAGGTCGATATAAAGGGCAATATACTATTAGCTTTAAAAATGAATATCTTGGTTAATTACCTGTGATATCGTATTACGCAACGAAGATGACAGTAATTGCAATATTATAAATTGTATGGATATTAATTATTTTTTAAAGGAGGTTGCATGTTTAAACAGATAAAAACAGGTTTGGTATTTGGGTCTTTAATAATTGGTATATTCACAACGGGGATTATTCTTCCGGCAGTGGCAGCAGCAAAAGATAAAATCGTAGGGACGGTAAGCAGTTTAGATGAAAGCACGGGGACGCTCACGATAATAAACAATCTTATAGAAATTAATACCAACAATGCAAAGATAGAAAAGAGGGGATTGGATAATGCAACCCTCTCTGATATTCAGGAAGGTGATATTATCAAGATTACCGGCGCTGCCGATGACGCTGGTATCATTGAAGCAATCAGTATAAAAGATCCCGTGAAATTAAGTAATAAATATGATGGAAAAATCTCAGGAAAAACAGAAAAGGTGAATATCTCTGCAGATACCTTTTACATCATGGGCCAAAAGGTAGACGCTGGCAATCTACCGGGTGTTACCATGGGGGGCAGAACTATATCGTTCGACAATATGCGTTCTGGTGTCAGAGTAGATGTGTATGTTATAGATAAAAACAACCAATTAGTGGCTAAGAAAATGGCCATACGTTCTGAGAGTTGTAACTTTTGTCATTAAAAAACGCGTAACTTAATTTTATACTTTTTAAAAAGGAATAACCCCGTGAAATTTCTACAACTACATGTACTTCGTATTGTATGGAGTGTTGCCTTATGTAGTTCTCTCGCGAATACGTTATTCGCATCGGCAAGCGGTCCTCTGGCATACTATACAGGTGCTCCAAATGACCTTGGCACTTGTAATACTGATGAGTGTCACAACTCTTTTAGTATTGATTCGGGAAGCGCAATATTCTCAATAACGGGACCAACCGTTTATACTTCTGGCAAGACGGTAAAACTAACGGTTTCCTTCAGTAATTCAAGCGGAAAAAGGCACGGATTTGAAATGACGGCGCTGGATGCCGATGGTAACAGGGTGGGAACGTTTAATAAAATCGGAAATACTACCGAGGTTATTCCTCCGAATGACCACAGGGGGTTAGATCAAGCAGACAAGGGTAAATATATAGAACATACCTTTAAAGGCATTAAAAAGAAAACCTGGAAGCTTAAGTGGAAGGCTCCAGACAACACCACTGGTACTGTAACATTTTATGCGGCTGGATGCGAAGCAAACGGCGACGGAGTCGCTACCGATGATTATATTTATACAGCCACCACAGAAACAACTTCTACACCTTAATCCGATTTCAAATTTTAAAAAAAGGAGCTTTATGGATAAGAGACGAATTTTTACAATAACATCGGTTGTAGTCGCTCTAAACGCAATAGCCTGTTTCCCGGCAATTTCCATGGCAAAGACTGCCAAGATCGATGCGATGAAATTATATAATAAACATTGTAATGCCTGCCATGATAAAAAGGGGAAACCAACTGATTTTGGTAAGGAATTGGAAACAACTGATTTCACGGATAAGAATTGGCAGTCAAATACAACCGACGAAAAGATCATCAAGCAAATCACTGATGGTACGACTGAGAAGATGATGCCATTTAAAGAGAAGCTGAGTGTAGACGAAATTGGCGCATTAGTGCCTGTTCTTCGGGGTTTTGCTAAGAAATAATAAATTATGGGATGATATTTTATCGGTGGAAACGAATCGATTGCGTGCATTCTTAAAACAACATCATTTGTTTTGTATCCTTGTGGGTGTAAGTATCTTTCTTTTCTTTTTTGAGTTAGGCAGCAAGAGTCTTGAGATTAAGGATGCTCGCCGGTTTGCAGCGATAACTCAGGAGATGATGCAAGACGGAAACTGGCTAGTACTCCATAAGCATGGTGAAATCTATATGAATAAACCCCATATGTTGATGTGGTTGATTGCCCTTTTTTCCTCCATCGGACATCAAGTAATCC
This sequence comes from Planctomycetota bacterium, assembly GCA_030837315.1. Lineage (GTDB taxonomy): Bacteria > Planctomycetota > Brocadiia > Brocadiales > Brocadiaceae > Brocadia. The sequence continues at coordinate 88 of JAUPKS010000091.1, read as the reverse complement.
CTCTTACCGCCAGATTACCTAGCGCCATTGCAGGTTTTTCAAGTGTCATTGTGGTTTATTACTTTACCCAAATATTCTTTAATCAACG
>JAUPKS010000012.1 GCA_030837315.1 Planctomycetota bacterium | reverse complement strand
CCTTGAATATCGTCTGTCCATCTCTTTTAAACAGCGTATGCTTGACATAATTCGCATGGAGATATTCCCCCAGTTTTTGCTGGATAAAAGACGCCGTAAATTCTTTCGTGAAACTCATCCTGTAGAGGATGTATTGCACATCCGGCATATTCCCCGGGCTTAAAACAAATTCCTTAATCCTGAATCCGCGACAATATTCCTGTATACTGTTGAGTTTTAAAGAGATGGCCTCATTATTCAACAGCTCTTTTATCGGATCGTTTGATAAAAACGCCAGGTGATAGACGTTAATACCATACGTAAAATCGGCAGTGACCGTCTCTTTGCCAAAATCCCGTAAATGCGCAAACAATGATTGATAATAGGGTACAACCTCGGGCATGGCAAGCATAAGGGCCCGCGCAATGGCCACTCCAATAAATCGTTTCGCGACCAAACGCAGGGTAGGTTCAATCTCCACAACCACCCGTAATATAAGTTTGTTCCGTTTGCTATCTGCAATCCGGAGAATTTCGTCCATGAGAAATGGTTGAGAAATCGTATGGTGTGTGAGCTTCCTTATGTGTGCAACCGTTGGACAAGCGCCACATCCCAGACATTGAGCTTCTACCTGTGGACGACCGAGACAATACTCGCGTTCCGTAAAATGAATTGAACGCCCATATTCTTCCCACAAGAATTTCTTTGAGATACCCAGATCGATATCGTCCCAGGGAAAGATATCGTCTTTTTCCTTTGCACGAAGGTAATTCCCTTCGGATAATCCTAATTCCATGAAATAGGTGCGCCAATTTCTGAGTATTTGTTTGGGAACAGTATTATAGTAAACAAAACCATCGGTAAGGGATGAGCGGATAAGGGCAGGGGTGAGCCGTCTATCACCCATTGCCAGTAATTGTGTCAGCCATATTTCCTCATAGGAAGCGCTTTCCCGGAATTCCATGTCATGAAATTTGCATATACGTTCAACTTCCCTCCCGATCTTCTTTTTGTCTTCAAGAGCTGTTAAGCACTCGTGAAATTGCAGCGGGGTATGCGGTGGGTAATAGAGGGGTGTCAGGCTGAAGATGATGCGTACATTGCTATCAGCCATACATTTTAAATCACCCAGACGTTTTACAAAATTTCCAAATTCCCCAAAATCTTCCGATTGCTCCAACCCTGTACAGATTAAAAATATTTTCAGTTCCCGAATACCCCTTTCAAACAGGAATTCGCAGGCCTTATAGATCTGTTCTTCGTTAAGATTCTTGTGCAGGGAACGTCGCAGCCGCTCGCTAATACCTTCCATCCCGCAGCTCACCGTCGTCTTTCCGATTACCTGCTGTACCTCTACAAGAAACCGGTCGGTAGACAGCAGATCAAATCGCTGGCTCTTCAGGCTGACGTTGGCAATTTCCCTATAAAAGGACAAGATCATGGGATACAGGTCTGTATGGGTATTAAAATTAAAGCTGAAGAGACTAACCGTATCAAGCCCTTGTTGTGCTTTTGCCGATCTTAGCCCTTTTGCCAGCATTGATAAGGAACGTTCCCGATATGGTTTTCTCTCCCAGCTTTCAGCACAGAAGGAACAGAAGCATGGGCAGCCGTTACTGATTTGAAGACTTCCGACACCAAGGCTTTCTGTTTCATACCACACGGGACCAGATTCCATAGTCCTTACCTGATCAAGGTCGTATACAGTCGCACTTTTTACGGGATATGTCACGTACGGTTCTTTTGGTGTAATTTCTACCAAAACTTTTTCATCCGGCGATGGATTCCTTGTTTCCCCTTTTCCCTCTTCGCCTTGTGGACATGGAAATGTGTTTTGGTTTATCCCCTCATTTTCCCCTCCTTCGCAAGGACGGGATAGCGGGGGGCTATTTTCATCTCCCCGGTCGGCGTTGGGGACAGGACTTTTTGTGAGTTCGCGATCTCCGTGGGTTTCATCCCGGTTGCTCTGAGTTTTTTCTGTTGTTACCTTTATCTCCGTAGGATTCTGTACAACTACTTTATACCGATGCTCGTATTTGTCCGGCTCATAGAATCCATCCACCTTTCCATGGCACGCATTGAGAATTTCGGTTTTACTCAAGCCCAGCGCTTTCCCTTTTTTCACAACTTCCAGAAATTGTTTTATGGAATATTCCCCTTCACCAATAAACACGGCATCCACAAGCCCGTAATCATTTCCAAAACCTTGTTCTTTTATAGGGCCATGCAATACGGAAGTAACTGCTGAACTTGCACCACCGAGCACAATCAGTGGAACATCAGGACGTATCATGCGTTCGCTTTTGAAGAGGGGAATGCCTGAAAAATGCAGGAGTTTTGGCAGATTCAGTAATTCCAGTACAAAGGAGTTGCTAATACCAAGGACATCGAATGCACAAGGAGGTTCTTTTGTGGTGGTACCTGTCCACAGGGGGATTTTGGAGGCAGTCATTAACTCCAGGTCTTTGGGGGGCGGCAGGAAGGCGAAATCTGTGAAAACACCTTCAACCTCCTGCGCAATCTGGGCTACCAGGGAGTGGGAGATAGAAATTGACACATCGCGATACGTTGATAGCCTACAGATCAGGAATCGCAGGCCTGCCTGATGAAACAAGACAGGATCCATGGTGTTGGGCTCTTCCCCTTTCAACCATAATCCGGCTAATGAGAGTAAATGATACTTTTTCTCATACCATTGTTTGATCTCTTGTGAGGATTTTAAACAATCGTGTGGTTTGATATTTATCATGTTTGTTTACATGTCTCGAAGATTCTTTATGAATAAGGTGTTTTTTATTAAGAAATGGAGGAGATAACATTATTAGAGGTTTTATCTAACTTTGATACCTTCTTTTGAAAGCATCACTAATTT
>JAUPKS010000090.1 GCA_030837315.1 Planctomycetota bacterium | reverse complement strand
TATCGGCATTCTGTTTAGTCATGGAAGACATCTCTTCCATAGAGGAAGAAGTCTCTTCAATAGAAGCAGCCTGTTCTGATGCGCCTTGGGCAAGACTCTGGCTAGATGACGAAATCTGTTCAGAGGCAGAGGCTACTTGCGTTGAACTCTCGGACAGATCATCCAGGAGTGCCCTGAAAAGTCCAGATATCTTACTGGTAATTTTGATCACAAGGATGGCTAATCCGGCCACAAAACCAACCGAAGCAAGTCCAATGATAATCATCCATTTCCTTAAGTTGTTGACGGCCCTGAATGCTTCGGCCTCATCAATTTCTGCTACAATTGACCAATTTAGGCCAAGTACGTTGAATGGTGCGTACGCACTCAAAACAGGAATACCACGGTAATCCTTGATGAGCTTACAATCGGTCTTGCCTCCTAAGGATTCTTTTACGGCTTCAGTATCTACCTTAGTAACAAAGACAGTAGGCTTTTCTGAGAAGCGAGAATTAGAACGCATCAGTTTATCCGATCCAACAAGATATGTCTCACCTGTCTCTCCTAAGCCTGATCGTTCCTGCATAACGGCATCAATTTTATTAATAGGCAACTGAAATATGAGTATACCTGCTTTCCGATTACCGTCATAGATTGGAGAGGCTATAAAAGATGCAGGGTCGCCATTCGATGGGGCATAAGATTCAAAATCAATCAATTTTGCATAACTACGCTCGCTAATGACATTCGCAGCGTTAACCTCTTTACATAGCCTTGCAATATTTGTTGAATTGTATGTTCCGGATACTAAATTCGAACCAAAATCTAGTTCCTTAAAAACGGTATACAGGACATTTCCTGTATCTGCATCCACAAGGAAAATGTCATAATAACCATATTCTTCTAAGTATTGTTTGAAGATGGGATGAAGGCGTGAATGTAACTTACTATAATTGCTGCCATCTTGTGCATCAACATATTCCAACTTTTTACCGGCTGGGAAAGGATTTTTGGTAATATATAGATCCCGTACCTTTTCGGCCCCTAACTCGTTAAATGCCTTTTTATATTCCTTGATGGCATCAATGACCATTTCATTATTTGCAAGAGTAACAGCATCGCATTTTCTTTTTGAAAACCAATCGTCAATAAATGCCTGTTTGATATTTCTAACGGAAACAAGCTGGTTAAACGCTTGTATCTCCAATGCCTTACGGGAGCTATTATAGCTCAATACTCCAATAGCAACCAAAGGCACTAAACCACCAATAATAAATAATGAGATTATCTTTGTACTTAAATTCATTTTCACGCGACTTCCTCCAATATATAATGGTAAATAGGATTGTCTTTTACGCGGTCTTAAAAACAATATGGTTGTTGTTTGTGGAACACCTCCTTTTTAGAGTTTGTATGAAGAAATGTATTAAAATTAACAATCTACCTTTCAAATCTTGAACTCAACTTTGAATTTTGACTTGCCATTTTGCATTTTGATCTTTTTTCATAATTGAATAAAGTCGTTCGATTTATATCTCCTACCCAAACATCCGATCCCTTATCCCTATTACCACAGCTCATTTAATTCAGAGCCATACTCATAATGCCCCCCACATCAAGGATAAGACCTATGCGTCCGTCTCCAAGTATTGCACTACCGGCTATTCCTCTAATATTGTGGAACTGTTCTCCCAGACTCTTGATGACTATCTGTTGTTGACCCAAGAGGTCGTCTACCAGAATTCCACACCTTTGTCCTTCACCTTCAACGATCAGAACGAGGGCCTCCCATGGATTAGTTTTCTTAGGTTGAACGTTATACAAATTATGAAGTCGTACCATGGGTAACAAACTGCCTCGGACATTAATCAATTCCCCGCGTTGTTGCACGGTAGAAACGTCTTCCTTCTTTGGGCGAATGGATTTTTCAATGGAAAGCATGGGAACAATATATTTTTCCGTACCAACCTGCACAATCATGCCATCGATAATTGCCAGGGTAAGAGGGAGCTTGATGGAAATTTTAGTGCCTTTCCCTTCAACCGTAGAAATTTCAACCTTTCCGCGTAACCGTTCAACATTCTTTTTCACAACATCCATGCCCACACCGCGTCCTGAGACATCAGTCACCTTTTCGGCTGTGGAGAACCCGGCAGCAAAAATAAGGTTATAGATTTGTTGGTCGGAGAGAGAGGCATCTTCCTCGATCAGTCCTTTTTCAATGGCCTTCTTTAAAAGCTTCTCTTTGCAAAGGCCTTTACCATCGTCTTCGATTTCAATAACGATATTTCCGCCCCGGTGGAAGGCATTTAATCTCACAAGGCCTTCTGCGGGTTTTCCCGTAGATATGCGTTCGTTCTGAGCTTCAATCCCATGATCTATGGAATTTCTGATGATATGCACAAGGGGGTCACCGATCTCATCGATTACTGTCTTGTCTAGTTCCGTATCTTCACCAGAAATTTCCAATTGTACCTTCTTCCCCACCTTTGCTGAAACGTCTCGCACCAGTCTTGCCATTTTTTGGAATGTTGATTTCAGGGGTACCATCCTCATGCACATGACCTGATCCTGTATATCCTTTACGATCTTGTTGAGATGTGACAAATTTTTATTTGAACCGTTCGTGGTATTTCCTAATCCATCATTAATAAGGGCATTGGCAATCACCAGCTCACCCACAAGATTTATCAGGTTATCCAGCTTTTGGGTATCTACTTTAACCGTTTCAGAGGATGGCTTACCAACTACGGATTGTACCTTGAGTGCACTGTTAATCTTCTCTGGCGTGATTATTACTTTTTCAACTAATATTTCACCCAATCGTTGTCCTTGTCCTTGTCCTTGTTCTTGCAGCGCTATTTCCAACTGCTCTTTGCTAATATCACCACTCTCCACTAATATTTCGCCAATGTACTTTTCTCTTGGGGGATTACCGGGGGCTTTTTCTTTTTGTACGGTGTCTTGGTTGAGTCCTAAAATAATAGATATCTTTGATAAAAGTGGGTGATACTCAATTACATCGCCTGAAGCGCCTTTGTTATCCACTTTTTTTGCAACCGCTTCTCTCAGCTTTTTTAGTATGTCGACACCTTCATACAGGATTTCAATAATTTCAGATGTAATTATTATTTTGGCTTTTCTTGCTTCGTCCAGGAGGGTTTCTAATTCGTGGCTTACCTTGCCAATGTCCTGTAGACCCAGGAAGCCAGCACTGCCCTTCATGCTGTGAATTGGGCGGAATATGCTGTTTATAAGATCCACATCTTCTGGATTTTTTTCCAACTCCAATATCTTGGATTCAACGTCATCTAGATGATCATTAGATTCGACAAGAAATTCCTTAACAATTTCAACATCGTCCATAAAATTCAAGTTGTCATCCATATCTATATCCTCAATAATCAAGTTTTAAGGGAAACCGCAGATTTCACAGATTGTGGTAACCATAAATAAAAATTGTGAAATCTGTGGTTTCTGTATTTTCATCGAGTTAAAGTAATACCTTACAACGAATTTAACAGTGCGTTTTTGTTTATTAAGTGCTTATTGATCTTTTCAATTAATATTTGCCTGGTGAAAGGCTTTACAAGAAAGTCCACGGCACCTGCCCGAACGGCTTTTATTACGTTATCCTGTGTCGGAGAAGAGGAACACATGATGATGGGTATTGCATGAGACATGGCATTCCTTTTAATCCGGGCACAGAGTGCTATCCCATCAATACCGTTCATATAAATATCCATCAGCACAAGGTCGATACGGTCTTTTTGAAGCATAGAGAGTGCATTCGTTGGGTTGTCTGTAACCAAAACCTTATATTCACTACCCAAAAGTTTTCGGATAACGCGGAGATCTGTGTTTGAATCGTCTACAGCCAGTATCGTACCCCTGAATTGCTTATTGTCCTCTTCTATCACCTCGCAAAAAAACTCTTCGCCAATCAACTTTGACACGCTTAATATAAATTGACCGTCATCAAAACCTAGAATTCGCATGCTAGCTGTTAGAATAAGACACTCTTCATTTAATACTTCTTCACTAAGCACGGCGTTCGCATTTTCATGGGTAATATGAACGGTACTTGTTAATTTGAGGTGAATGGGCTTGGGTAGCTTCGGCCTTAATTCGTTGTCTAACATGCCGCAAACTTGATTCGAGAATTCCTTAAATGCGTCTGTGCAATCATTATCTAAAATACCCTTACTTGCATTTTCACGTATTGCGGCATCATCGACAGTTAACAAAATACTTCCGATTGTGATAGCCTCCTTTACCGCAAAGATTAGATACATTTCACCTTCATAAAACTCTTCGATTGCCAATTTTGCCATCACATAACTCTTGCTGGTATCCTTAAGAAATGAGTGCAGTGTAGTACTTTGCAATGAGGGATTTGTCAGGAAAAACTGTTTGTTTGTCAACTTGTTACAATCGCTGCAAATTCGCGGAAATGTACTTGCCAGAGTTTCCTC
>JAUPKS010000011.1 GCA_030837315.1 Planctomycetota bacterium | reverse complement strand
CCGTGGTACATGCCCGCAATCTGAGGAATAGAGACATGGGATTCGTCCACGATGAGGAAAAAATCTTTGGGAAAGTAATCGAAAAGCGTATACGGTGTTTCGCCAGGTGCACGGCCACTCAAATGTCTTGAATAGTTTTCGATGCCATGACAACATCCCACCTCAAGAAGCATTTCCATATCATATCGGGTTCGTGCCTCCAGGCGCTGAGCTTCGGGAAATTTCTCTTTTGAGCGGAGTTCCTTAAGGCGATCGTTTAATTCATATTCGATGGACTTAACTACCCCTTCAATTTTTCCCTCTTGCATGACAAAGTGTTTGGCCGGATAAATGGATATCTCCTTTACCTCTTGCACAGTGTTTCCCGTTGTGGGATTGATGACGGAAATCCTATCGACTTCGTCTCCAAACAATTCTATGCGATAGGCAGTTTCTTCATAGGCAGGAAATACTTCCACAACGTCCCCGCGTACACGCAATGTGCCGCGAACAAACTGTATATCATTCCGATCGTATTGGATGCTGACGAGTTTTTTTAAAAGTTTGTTCCGTTCTATCGAATCACCCTTGCAGAGATGTACGTACATTTCCCGATACTCCTCAGGTGAGCCAAGCCCGTAAATACAGGAGACACTGGCAACAATGATGACGTCTCTGCGTGACATGAGATTGCTTGTGGCGGCCAGGCGCAGGCGGTCTATCTCCTGATTGATGGTTGCTTCCTTCTCGATGTAAATGTCCCGCTGTGGAATATACGCCTCGGGTTGATAATAGTCGTAATAACTGACAAAATATCCCACAGCATTTTCCGGGAAGAAACTCTTGAGTTCGCTGTAAAGTTGGGCTGCGAGGGTCTTGTTGTGAGCCATAACCAGGGTTGGCTTTTTCAGGACAGCAATCAGATTCGCCATGGTAAAGGTTTTGCCGGAACCCGTCACGCCCAATAAAGTGTGATAGTTGATGTTTTTTTTGTAACCTGCTGCCAGTTGTTGTATGGCGCGGGGCTGATCACCTTGTGGCGTAAAAGGAGATACTAACTTGAAAATAGACATAGTGTTGTAGTTTTAAAATTTCTTATTTCTGGGTTGCCTGAGCTGTGTCGTCTTTTTCTGGTGATATTTCGTGGCGTTCGTGGGTAACCTTTTATTCTTTATAATACTGCGAAGATTTGTATTTTGAAAGGAACTCGTCAACAAATACTTTTGCCGTGGCGGCAATCGGTATGGCCAGCAACAACCCTAAAAATCCAAACAATTGACTACAGATCAGGATAGAAAGTATCACCATGACTGGGCTCAGCCCCAATCCTTTCCCCATGATCCGCGGTGTTATCACGGTTCCCTCAAGCAATTGCCCAACACCAAAGATTATAAGAACATACACTATGTGTTTGAGATCGTGAAATTGGAAGAGTGTCAGGATGGAAGCTAGAGCAATTCCTGTGCCTGTGCCAACGTAGGGAATCAGATTGCCAAATCCACCGATAAAACCGATAAGAAATGATAGAGGAATCCCGGCAATTGTTAAACCAGTGCTATAGATAAGAGAAAGGATAAAGCATACCATAAGCTGTCCCCGCAGAAAATGTTTCAGATTGTCATTCACATTAGACAAGATTCTTATTGCATGATCTCTTTTCGACAAAGGGAAGATGGCCTTTATGTTTTGGGCTATGACGTTGAAGTCCTTGAGCAGGTAAATGGACACAACACTGAAAATGATAAAATTTATGATGATGCTGAGTAGCCCAAAGGTACTATAAAAGAGGTTTTTGGTGATGTTCAGTAAAAAACCGACGACCTGTGGGATATATTTTTTGAATCTTAATACGGTTTCGGCCAGGCGTCTTTTTTGTAAACGGGCGTCTTTTTCTGTGTCAGGTTCCGGGGGAGATGAAAAATCCTGTTTGTTGCGTTCATTTGTACCCATTTCTTTCTCCGAAGAGGAACTTGAGGGTTTCATCTCTTCGCGATTGTGTTTGACGACGGGCTTGATGCCTTCTTTTAGCAGCAACTCAATTGATTTAGCAAATTCTCCGCTCACGTATTTTTCAATCCACGCCTCGACGATGGGTTCATATTTTGGATATTGGTTTTTGATTGTGCTCCCTACCTGATAAATTTCGCTGGCAGTCCTGGGGATTGCGTATGTAAAAAATCCAGCTATAATCAGGATGGCAGCAATGATAATGAAAACGATGCCGAATCCGCGATGTATGTGTTTCTGGGTAAATGGCCAGCATCTTCGCTCAAAGAAATCAACTGCAGGATCAAAGATGTAAGCTACAATAAATGCAAGAAGGAGGGAAACGAATGTTCCTCTCAGGAAATAACACAGCGCTAAAAAAATGATAATTGAAATACCTGCGAGTATTACGCGTATCCATAAATTATCCAATATTTTTTGTCGTTCGTTTTTCATAAAAGCTATTCGTGATTATTGAGACTGGCGCTGGCCGTGTCTGATCCGATCTTTATATGATCTTGTATTGCCTCTATGATGGATGTTCCTATGCCATTTACCCTGGCTACCTCATCCAGGGTCTTGAAATTGCCGTGTTTTTCGCGATGAGTAACGATTGCCTTTGCTTTTACCTCACCTAATTTTGGCAATAGAACCAATTCATACCACGGGGCATTATTAATATCGAGTTTGACTTTTATATCTTCGGGTTTAAGGTTACTGATAATTTCTGTTTCCGGTAGCCACCAATGGTGGTCCATGCCTACTTTTATTATCGTGCCAATAAATAACATCGTTGCCAAAAAACAGATGACAATAAGCTGCTTTTTGGTAGGGGAGAAATCACCGGATGGTTTTTGTGATACGGGCATAATACTCACAAGATTTTCAGGCATCCCCAGATATAATTACGCTTTCTCATTTCACTTATTTTAGCAGTAATTTCAAACGATTCAAGACAATGTTGTTTTTTTTGTTTTTATTCGGCAAGCATTTTTAAACATTTTTTCGCCTTTGTATGATTTGGATTTAGTGCCAGTACGGCTTGCCATGATTCCATGGCCTTTTCTTTATATCCCTGCCGGTAATAAATAGTCCCCATACAAAAAAGGGCCTCACTATGTGAAGGGGATAGTTTTAGCGTAGTTTCAAATTCCTTCTGTGCATTGTCCATGGTGCCCTTTTGCAGATAGGTATACCCAATATTAAAGTGAAAATCGGGTTGGTTCGGAAGTAAATCCACGGCTTTTTGAAATGCAGTCAGTGCGTCATCCATGTCCCCTTTTTTGGTAAGAGAGGCGCCCAGATTGTTGTAGGAATACGGGTATGTTGGATCGAGTCTTGTCGCATGCTTATATTCCCCTATGGCATCTTCCAAAAGGCCTTTTTTGTCGTAAATAGTACCCAGATTGTTATGGACATAAACGTGTGTCGGATCTGCCTTCAGGGCTGCTTGGTATGTTTCTAAAGCAAGATCGTACTGTTTTCTTGCTTCGTAAATGTTGCCCAGATTATAATATGCATCGCCATAGTGGGGGTCAGACGACAGGGCTTTTTTGTATGCCTCTATAGCATCCTCTTGTTTGCCGAGTTTGTTGTACAAGACGCCGAGATTGTTGTATGCATAGGCAAAAGTGGGGTCGATCATGATGGCGGCGTTGTATTCGTAAATCGCATCTTCATATTGCCCCAGAGTAAAATAAATTTTTCCCAGGTTGTTGTGTGCCTGTTGATAGTCCGGTTTTATCTGAATTGCCTTTTTATAAGCACTAATGGCCATGTCCGGTAAGTTCTTTTTCTCGTAAGCGTTTCCTATGTTGTAGTGCACGGTTGCATACTGGGTAAATCCCGCCTCCTGTGCCTTTTGTAAGGCTTTGTGGTAACATTGTAATGCCGCGTCAGGGTTCCCCTTTTTGTTATATTGAGTACCGAGGTTGTTGTAAGTCGTAAAACTGCAAAATGGGCTTTGGGAAGAGTTGTGCCAAAGCGTGAATTCGTCCCGCCACGTGTTGTTTCTGGTAACCGTGGTAATAAGATAAAATGATATTAAAGAAACGATTACGGGATACTTTATTTTTCTTCTTAAAGGTGTTAATACCGTTGAAAGGAATAAGCAAAACCCAATAAGGGGTAAATAAAGGTAACGGTCTGCCATGATATTGGCTAACGGAATGATATTCAGAACGGGGAGAACGCAGATAAAAAACCAAAGTATGGCAAATAGCTGTTTGCCTCCAAGTTTAAACGTGCTGCCCCGAAGAGAATGGAAGGGCTGGGCGGTCGCTTTTGTCCTCAGTCGGATTGCAATGGTGGCAACGGAAATGAGTGTGAAAACTGGAATGATAAAGGATAACGTTATCGGCGTTTTAAGATAGAGGACATGGTAATCTGCATTAAGGTTTAATGGTAGAAAAATATTGGCTATATATCTCCCTAAAACCTTTGTTCCTGTGATCATGTTGACCAAAAAACTGCCCTCCGGATAGGCAATCTTTTCTTCAGGATTATGCAGAATGAAAAACCTGATGACGAGATATATGACGCTTATTCCTGCATATCCGAGGAGAAGAGGGGATCTCGTGATTTTTGAGACCGCTTTGCAAAGAGAAAGAAATAGGGCAGAACGTCCGGTTGTCCATGCACGTGCGCTGAATAGCAGATCGAAGAAAAAAATCAGGGCGGGTAGTGCAATGGCTGATTCTTTGGAAAGTAGGGCAAGGAAATAGGTAGTAATGGCCGCTGCGTAAAAGAAAATGATGTCTTTGCGGAAGGGTTTAGCGACGAGAAATTTCCCGGAATTCTCATTGAGGGGAATTTGCGGGATTTCCCTTTCCCGGTAAAGTAAAAAGAACAAGAATGACGTAATCAGGAATGCCGTTGTAATCAGGTCTTCTCTGTAGCTAATCACATTGACGACCTCACTGACAATAGGATGCACAGCAAAAAGCGCACACGTCAGGAATGATAGGCTAATACGGGATTGAAGTTTTTTTGTAATCTCTGTTTCTTCTTTTGTGTCTCCTTGTGAAGGGATGGATTGGAAAGTACGCTGGTGCCTCATTTCTTTTTTTTCTCCTTGTGGTGCAGGTGAAAGAGGTGGGGGTGGTTGGTTGCGGCTGTGTTGTGTTTTGCATGCGTCGTTTTGCCGGAATAACAAAAGCACGAAAAAATACAAAAGCGTCACATTTGTGGTATGCAATACCACATTAACGACGTGATATCCCATGGGGTTTATATGCCAAAGAGAATAATCAATGAAGTATGAAAGTGTAACAAGGGGGCGGTAGGTAAGTTCCCCCGAATATTTAAAATAATCGGGGGTAAATAGGGTACGGAAACTCTCCCAATCCTTGATAAGACGATTCTCTGTAATGATAGATGTATCATCGTAAACGAACTGGTTTGGCAGACAATTAAGATAGGTGGTTATCGTGAGTGCGACAATTATAGAGATTGCAATACTATGGAGATAGAGATTGTTTGTGTCTGTCTTATTCATTGATTTGTGAGCTGTCGTTTAAAAAACGGACGGCTGTTCTCTCCAGGGTTTTTTCTAAAAGTATTTCCAAAGCTGACATTCATTAAAGATAAAATAAATGTTTTTTACAATGCAAAACTAAATCGATACATGAAAATTCATGGCGTTTTAAGCGCATAAATTTTTGAAATCAACATTTAATTTTTGTCATATACTCCGGGTTTTTATATTGCCAACAGAATGCTTGCTGTGTTACATTGAGTACCGTTTCGTTAAAATTCAGGAGAGGTATGGGCAAAACAATCTCTGTTCAAAACATATGCAAGGACTGTCTGTGTCTATGCCGCAGTATGAATATTGATCATATTTGTTAAACTAGCATTTTTTTAGGGGAAATCTCATGGAAACCAACGAAAAGAATCTTGTTGAAATGTCGGTTATCGGTGAGGTCTCCAGCCCGCAAAGCGGTTCATCTCCTTACAGCATAACACCTGACGGAAAGCCTAAAGTGCTGCCCGGTATAGGAGGAATTACGTACAATGTCAAGGTGGGCGATAACGCCATCCAGTGGGAGGCGGATCACGTAGAGCCATGTGTATCTGTTAAAAATAAGGATAAAGACGAGAATGGCGCATTAAACCTACTGTCCTGTATTGGGAATACTGCCAGGGTGATAACCGGTGATGCAAAAGGTAGCACGGGCGTTGTAACAGGAAAACACGGTGGTATTGAAAATGTACTGGTTGATTTTGACGATAAGGCATTAGAAAAACTTGCCATAGGAGACAAAATACTTATTCGGAGTTTTGGCCTAGGTCTTTCTTTTGCGGGATATTCGCAAGTCAAACCACTGAACATGTCTCCTGGCCTCCTGAATGTGTTACCAATTCGCATGGACAAAGCGAAGGATACCATGCATGTTCCCGTGACGCATGTTGTTCCTGCGGCTATTATGGGTTCTGGTCTTGGGTCTCAGCACTGTTACCGTGGAGATTACGATATACAGCTTTTTGATAAGCAAAACGTAGAAAAGTATCATTTGCAAACATTGCGTTTTGGCGATATTGTGGCGATCATGGATGCTGATCATACCTATGGAAGGATATTTAGAACTGGAGCGGTGAGCATAGGGATAATTGTTCACAGTAATTGCGTAACTGCTGGACACGGCCCAGGTGTAACAACATTGCTAACATCTGCTGAAGGTAAAATAGTTCCGTATCTTGATGGTTCAGCGAATATTGGCATGTACTTGAAAATTGGGCGGTTTAGAAAAAAATCTACAAAGAAAAGATAGCGGGCATTTTTGTGATCTTGCTAAGGGTAAAATAAGCTTGACATTTCATCCGTAAGTAATATAATTTTAAACTTTCTAAATATTTATATTTTCAGTTCCGTTAAATAAGCAGGAGGGGAGATTATTTGTCTACCGTGAGTATTCAGGAGTTGGTTGATGCGGGATTTCATTTTGGTCATAGGACAAGTAAGTGGAATCCCAAAATGAAGCCTTTTATCTTTGGTAAGAGAAATCTCATTCACATTATTAATTTGCGTGAGACGGTAAAGGGGCTTATAACCTCGGGTAAGTTTTTGGCTAATCTTGTCCAGGCAAAAAAAGACGTGCTCTTTGTGGGCACAAAATGGCAGGCTAGGGATATTACAATACGCGAAGCCCAACGTTGTGGGATGCACTACGTGAGTGAACGATGGCTGGGAGGTACTTTAACAAATTTTGATACCATTCGAAAGCGATTGGAACGTCTGGAAGAGCTGGAAAACCTGGAAAAAACCGGTGGAATTAATCAGTTTAGCAAGAAGGCAATTTCTTCTCTTAATCGGGAACGTAAAAAGATACTTACAAACCTCGAGGGCATTCGTAAGATGACTTCACTTCCCGGATTACTTGTGATTGTTGACCCAAAGCATGAGATCAACGCGGTCAGGGAAGCAAAAAAGCTTGGAATTCCAACGATATGTCTTGCTGATACGGACTGTGATCCCGATATGGTAGATGTTTGTGTTCCAGGAAATGATGATGCCATACGTTCAATTGATCTCTTTTTGACGAAGACGGCGGATGCTGTTTTGGCCGGGAAAGAGCGTATGATTACTATGGCAAAGGTTTGATGTGGATGTTGAAGATTTAAGAGGAAATCCTTCCATTTCTGTAGAGGATAACCAGTTTTTTCACAACGTTGTAGGTTTGACTGTTGCCTTCAAGGATATCTCGTAGGGATTCTACTCTTGGATTGTTTTCGTGCGATAGAAATCATCGTAGTAGAGAAGGCGCTATGCTATACTACATATATAAATGGGGGTCTTGATGGCTGATACTGCGAGTGTTATGAAGTTGAGAGAGCAAACGGGGGCTGGAATATTGGAATGTAAAAGTGCCTTGGATGATGTTATGGGGGACTTCGAAAAAGCTCTGGAAATTATTAAAAAGAAGGGGGTTGCTAAGGCTGCAAAAAAAGAGCAGCGGGTAACTACAGAAGGCAGGATTGGTACCTATATTCATACGCATGGGAAATTAGGGGTAATGGTAGAACTTAATTGTGAGACAGATTTTGTGGCAAAAAACGAGGTCTTTCAGCAATTATTAAAGGATGTTTGTATGCAGGTAGCTGCTGCAAAACCGATAGCCATAAGAAGAGAAGATATTCCTGTCCACATTATAGAAGAACAAAAAAAGATATTTATGGAAGAGGCGAAAGGGAAACCTACCAACATTGCGGAAAAGATTGCCAGTGGAAAGATGGATAGTTTTTATAAAGAGAGATGCCTCTTGGAACAACCTTTCATAAAAGATAGCGCTCGGACGATTCAGGATTTATTAGTTGCAAGCATTGCGAAAATAGGGGAAAACATAAAGATTAATCGTTTTGTTCGATTTGAAGTCGGCGAATGCTAGCCGATTGCAGGATATTAAAT
Source organism: Planctomycetota bacterium (assembly GCA_030837315.1). Taxonomy (GTDB): domain Bacteria; phylum Planctomycetota; class Brocadiia; order Brocadiales; family Brocadiaceae; genus Brocadia. The sequence continues at coordinate 11,174 of JAUPKS010000011.1, read as the reverse complement.
TACCTCTGCGTTCATGAAAAGCAAGATCAAGTATAAACGAGTATTGTTGAAAGTAAGTGGTGAAGGTTTTGGTGACAAAAGTGGGCGTGGCCTTGAAACAGAGCGTTTTGATACGTTAGCGAAAGAGATCAAAAAAGTTTCTGGGTCCGGAGTTGAGCTGGCTGTTGTTGTTGGTGGTGGTAATGTACTTCGTGGCGCAAAATTTAGTGGCACAGGCAAGTCAAGGGTACAGGCGGATCAGGTAGGTATGATTGCCACAGTGGTTAATGCACTGCTCCTGCAAGATACGTTGGAGGGATTTGGTGTCGAGACCCGTGTTATCAGCGCCATTGAAATTAAAAATATAACAGAACCTTTTGTATTGAGAAATTGTCTGCGGTATTTAAATGAAAAAAATGTCGTTGTCTTTGCCGGAGGAACAGGAAACCCCTTTTTTACAACCGATACAGCAGCAGCCCTCCGTGCGATTGAGATCAACGCAGATGTCATGTTAAAGGCAACACAGGTTGACGGTGTATATACGGATGACCCCTTGAAAAACGCATCTGCGAAATTATACAGAAAATTAACTTATATGGACGTTTTGAGTAAACGGTTGGGGGTTATGGATCTAACGGCGATTTCCTTAAGTATGGAGAATAAATTACCGATTGTTGTTTTTAATATAAATAAACGCGAAAACATTGGAATGGTAATTTCTGGGAAACCTGTTGGAACATATATCGGGGAATAGTTGGCCATGTCAAAAGAATCAATATGCAAAGAGGTAAGAGCGAAGATGGAAAAGGTCGTTACGCACCTGCAAGAAGATTTGAGGGGTCTGAGAACTGGCAGAGCAAGCACGGGACTGGTGGAAAATATAAAGGTGGAGTGCTATGGAGAATTATCGCCTTTAAAACAGATAGCAGTCCTTTCAACGCCTGATATACAATCTATCGTAATTAAACCCTATGATGTTTCTGTAATTTCGAATATTGAGAAGGCCATATTGCAGTCCGATATCGGTTTAACCCCTTCGGTGGATGGGAAAGCCCTGCGTATCGTGATCCCATCGCTCAACGAGGAGCGACGAAAGAAACTTTCCGCACATGCAAAAGAGTCCGGAGAGACAGCAAAGGTTTCTTTGAGGAATGTAAGGCACGATGCAAACAAACAGGCAGACAAAGAAGAGAAAGAGGATATTTTGACCGAAGATGATGTGAAGCGTACTAAGGAGGATATACAAAAAATTATCCACGAATATGAAGGTAAGCTTAACGATCTGGTTAAAAAGAAGATAGAAGAAATTCTCAAGGTGTAAATTGAAAGGTAACGTCAGAAAAAAATCCGCTGATTGCAGGCAAGACGAATTTCTTCTGATACTATCTTATTACGTGAGAGTAGGAATAGAAAGGATACAACAGGGGGTATAGCTCAGTTGGTAGAGCACCGCCCTTTTAAGGCGGGTGTCGATGGTTCGAGTCCATCTGCCCTCACCATTTGTTTGTAAATGGCCCCATCGTCTAGCCTGGTCTAGGACAACAGATTTTCGATCTGTGAACTGGGGTTCAAATCCCCATGGGGTCAAATCTCTGGGATTGCAAAAAGCCATGAGTGCTTTATATCTCATGGCTTTTTGATTTTATAGTATTACTCTCTAAAAACTTCTTTTTTGGAAAATTCTTAAGCAATTCTTTTCATGCACTAATAGCGCTTAACTATGGCAAAGTTGCGATTGCTATATGCCCCTCTATCAAGCTTGTCAATCCCCATATTTTTAGCCCATGATGGCTATTGATAGTAGGCAGGCAATTCATGGCCTGTATGTAAAAAGGGACAGGAAGCAGATAGGCAAAACCTAACCACTGCGCCAGTTTTCTACGCTACCCTGAATAACCCCAATGCTAGCAACGTGGAAGTGCTGCAGTGTCCTGCTGATAATAGAGCTTCAACTCCTCATAAAGCTCCGGGTGCTTTCGCTTAAGTTGTGCAGCCTTCTCGAAGAAACATTCCGTCGCCACAGCGAAAAACTCCGCGGGATTTGTGGCACCGTACTTATCTAATACCGTCCGCCGACCATGTGCGGCATCTTGTTGTAAATGCACATACTCGGTGCCAAGCACGCGCGCCCAAGCAATATACATCGAACGTCGCGGTAAAATAGGCGAACCGTGGGCTTCGCCACCCTCCTGGTCCAGCTGATGGGCAAATTCGTGAAGTACAACGTTGTGGCCGTCATGGATGTCGGATGCGCCGCGCAACACATCATCCCATGATAATACAACCGCTCCGTGATGCCACGACTCGCCGAGTCGAACCGAATCACCCTCGATCGCAATTCCATTGCCCATCGACTCACTCACGTGTGCTATATATGTGCTGGGGTAGACCAATATCGATTTCATTGTCGGGTAGTAGTCTGTGTCGCGGTGGAGCAGGAGCAGGCACGCTTGCGCAGCAATGGTAAGCCGGATCTCATCAGTCACTTGCAAACCCCGGCAGCCTTCAAAATGCTTCTCGTCAAGGAAGACCTGAATGTGGTCTTGAAGCTCCCGCTGATCAGCTTCAGGCAAGCAGTGATAGAAGGGAACATTACGCCCGATGATTTTGAGCCATGATTGGGGTAATGGAAAAGCGCTCAAACGGTCGCGCCGTTGCTGTTTAAAACTGAACATGCTTAAATTCCCCACTTTCTTTCAGAATATTGAATCGAATAATGTTTTTTTTCGAATCACCTCACGCATCTGATCAAGTAATTCCATAGAGTAGTGCACTTTCAGTAATTTATTCTTTCGTAGTTTTATGTTGACATAATACATTTACTTCTATTATATCTACAACATGAATTTTATAAACAATCAGAAACAATATCACGTTTGAGTGGTATAATTTATAATTCAAGGAACAGAAAATGAAGAGATAAAAAAAGGAGATTTGTTATGAAGAAGAGAAGATTATTATGGTTATTCATGTTTTTTAGCATGGCAATAATTCTGATGGGTGTAACAGGTCAGTCAGAAGCGGGGAAAAACACATTTGTTGGTACATACTTTACGATAGGTGATGAAGACGGAATACCTACTCCCGTGATTGTACAAATTGGGAAAGACGGCACGTATACTACGGTGTTTGGAATACAGAATACTACATTAGCTGGGATTGTTTTTACTGACGATGTAGGCACATGGAAAAAAACTGGCAAAAGTGAGATTACAGCGAAAACATGCTCTATTTCATCTTTACCTCCAACAGAATCATCCCCCGGAGCAGTGGTGAGTAACTGCATAGCCGATCATGTAATAACATTTACTAACAATTTTGAGGAAATCAATTTGACGGTATCTGGCAAGTGTTACGCCCCTGATGTGAATCCAGTAGATCCGGGAGATGCGCCAGTTATCAACGAGTTTAGTGGTAGCTTTCAAGGCAAACGCCTTCCTATACCTTAAGGGGAAGTGCGGCGGGAGAACTCAAGGGATTGGGGTTGGTTGGGGTCTTGTTTTTGATATTTCATGAAATAAGGAACATGTACTCCAGCCAGATACTTGAGTTTCTGCTGTAGCTATCGCTGTTTTTGTTCTTCTTTTGGTTCCTGGATGGTTTTCCGTTGCAGCTTTTCTTCCGCTGTCCTTGCAAAACGGAGTGGGTTGCTTGTATAAATACCTCTTTTGTTCCTCCCCCTGCGAGAGACCTGTAAAGATTGAAATGGCAGTTTTGCTATTCTCTGTTTTTTTGAAATTAGAACCTTCTTTTCTGGCAAAATCACACGGGTAAAATGTCGCTTGACATTTTTTTGTTGTCATGATTAAATGCTCCGTTTCACTAGTATTTTTTGTAATTTTTTTATAAAAGGAGAAATATGCGTATAAGAAAAATTATCTGGGAAAAAAGCCTTTCCATTACGAGCACACTTGTAGTTTTCTTTTCGTGGATATGTCTTATGAATAATGCGTTTTCAGATGAAATAAAAACATTGGAGGATGCGGTAATTGCCGGTGAAGTTGTCGAGGTAACTGATGCCTATCTTTCAGTTAAACAGGAGCAAGGCCAAATAATCTCAATTCCGTGGAGTGCAATAAGTCTTATTTCACGAAATAAAGACGTTGTCATGGTAAACCATGATGAAAAACAGATAAAATTTTCGATCCTTACAACAACGCCCCAATTGTCTGCCAAGGACATGCATCTTACCGTGACTGATAAGATAACAGATGTTTATCCTCAGGCGAAAATTGCCAGTCCCGTAGTTCAGCCGGATGCCGAGCAGGCAAAGCGGGTAGCACAAGCAGAACAGCAGACAAAGCCTGTGGCAGGCGCACCAGAGGCGAAGGCTGCAACTTCTGATGCTGTGCCTGTCCCACAGAAAACGTGGAAGGGACATGTTGACGCAGGTATGAACATTAAGCAGGGAAATACAGAGTCAACAACAACGCATGCAAAGGGCGGGTACGCCAATGAAAGAAAACGAGACAATATATACTTCGATGCCCTGGCTCTTTATGAGACAATAACCGAAAAAGATGCTGATGAAGACACGGAGACGGTCAATGAGCAACGAGCTACCGGCAAATATGAATACAAGCACTCGCCCAGATTGTATTCTTTTTTTAATCAGAATTTTGAACATGACGAGATCGAACAATTGAATTATCGGTCTATTTCATCGCCTGGCGCTGGCTATCGGTTTGTCGACGGAGAGAGGATAAAATATAGAGCAGAAGCTGGACCTGCTTATACCCTTGAAAAATTCCATGGGGGAATTTCTGATGATTATTTGGGTGTAAGGGTCGGCCAATATTTTGATTGGCTTCTGTTGCGTGATACAAAATTTTATGCAAAGAATGAATATATACAGAGTGTTGAAAATAGTGATGATTGGCGATTGGATTCCGGTCTGGGGGCGCGGCATAACCTGACGAAGTCAATTGCCTTGAGCCTGGAATTACTCAATCAGTATGATAATACGCCCTCTGAGGGGAACCAAAAAGACGACACAATAATAATCGGTAGCGTTGGGTATAATTTTTAGGTAGCCTTACGCGGCAAAGCCTCGGACAGATAAACCACAGTTGTAAGATTTAAGTTTTCAACTCACAACTTAAATCTTACAACTATTCTTAAAAACTTGACTCAAAGGGTTGTTGTTTGTGGTTGAGGATACACGGTTAAGAATTCACACGATTAAGAAATAGGCTGAAATTATTGTGGGTTTGCGTATGATATATTCTACCGGCTGCTTTGTTGCCATTGATTTTGAGACTGCCGACTATTGGCCCGACAGCGCTTGTTCGGTTGGGCTGGTCAGGGTGGTAGGCAACCAGATTGTTGATAGCGCGCACTTCTTCATCCGCCCGCCACGCCGTACTTTTGTATTCACGTATCTCCATGGTATCTCATGGAAACATGTTGCCAATGAACCTACATTCCAGGAATTATGGCCGCGTTTTGCAGAAAAACTGGATGATGTTCAATTTATAGCGGCGCATAATGCGTCCTTCGATCGGTCAGTCTTAATGGCATGTTGCCAGGCGGCAGACCTGCCTCCACCGATACTCCCATTTCAATGTACGGTGAGGCTTGCGCGCAAGATATGGAATCTCCGGCCGGCAAATTTGCCCAGCGTTTGTGCGTTCCTTGGTATCCCTTTGAAACACCATGATGCCATATCCGATGCCGAGGCTTGTGCCAGGATCGTAATTGAAGCAAGATTGCACGGGCATGCTTGAGCAGTTCGGCATCACCAACAGTTGCCTTTCCTTCTATTCACCAGCGCCAGGCGTTTCTGTGCCTGGTTTTATCAAATGCTATCCTGATCTGATCTGATCTTACCTTACCTGATTACTATTTTCATCCCGCTTCTCTTGTGTGTGCTAATCAGTCTTGTTTTTTAACATTTACTTTTGAAGAAATTTTGATAGGCTTATTACTACTTATGGAAAACACTGATACGTTAACGCACATCTTAAATCAGGCATTCGATTGTGTAAGCAAGGGGATTATGATCCAAGATATAAGCCGTCATGTGGTGTTTTTTAATCACGCTTGTGAAGAGATAACAAAATGGTCTCGAGAAGATGTTGTTGGAAAGGATTGCGGCAACATCTTTATGTGTCATACTTCCACGGGTATGTGTTTAACAGAAAAATTTTGCCCCGGCATGGAGATTTTCCACGGCGGGCTTTCCCGAGGTTCAAGGGAACTTCTGATCCGGCGGGGTGATGGGAGTGAATCCTGGGTGAAAATGAGTGTTTCGCCTATGAGAAATAGCGAAGGAGTGACAACGCATATTGTTTCAGTTGTAGAGGATATTAGTGATGTGAAAAGGTTTTCGGACGAGGTCACCAGGTCGAAAACGTTGTCTACTCTTGGGGCATTTGCTGCAGAACTGGCGCATGAGGTTAAAAATCCTTTAAATGCAATGAACATCCAAATGACGGTACTGGAGCGCGAGATACAGGATATACAAAAACTAAGCGGCAAGGCAAAGAAAGAATTGCTTGAAATTGTTTCGATCGTTCAGAAGGAGCTTAACCGTTTGAGTGGGTTTGTCGACGAATGTTTGCATTTTTCAAAAACGGGAGAACTCAACAAAAGCGATGTTGATGCGGGTGGTGTCCTCAGCGAGATTGTTTCCCTTCTCCTGCCACAGGCACAAGTGCATGGTATCCAAATCGAACTAGACATAATGAATAGGCTGCCCATAGTAATGGTGGACAGAGATAAGATAAAGCAGGCACTCTTGAATATCCTTATTAATGGTATTGAGGCAATGCCCGATGGGGGAAAGTTACACGTAAGCGTAAAGCACATTGGACATGAAATATGGATTTCTTGTCAGGATACAGGGACAGGAATACCGGATGAAATCAAAGATAAAATCTTCAACCTGTTTTACACCACCAAGGATGGTGGTACCGGGATAGGACTTTCCTTTGCACAAAACATTGTCCAGGCACATGGCGGTGTAATACGGCTGGAACAATCCCCAAAAGGGAGTAAATTTGTGATTACCATTCCAACAAAATAACATTTATGACAAAACCACGGTTATTACTGATAGATGACGATAAAACTGCACTTGATGGATTGGTAAAGATATTGGCACATGACGGGTATCCTGTCTCCGGTGTCTTGTCTGGTTATGAGGCCTTAAATCTCCTCTCCAGGAAAACCTTTGACATCATTGTGACAGATATGAAATTGCCAGGAATGGGAGGATTATCTCTGATCCATGAATTACGGAAGAAAGAAGAACCGATAGCAATTGTGGTTATTACAGCCTACAGCTCGGTAAAAACCGCTGTGGAGGCTATAAAATGTGGGGCAGACGATTACCTGACGAAACCGATAAACATTGAGGAGTTGGCGTTGGTATTGGAAAAGTTGTGGGAACGGCAGCAGTTAATTGTTCAAAACCGGCTATTAAAGGAGAAATTAAAGGATAAATATAAATTTTCCGAATTGGTGGGAAGCACCCCCCAGATGCATCGTATATTTAAGATGATCGAAGACGTTGCTCCCAGCACGGCATCAACCCTGATCCTGGGAGAAACGGGGACGGGAAAAGAACTCGTGGCCAATGCCATTCATTACCAAAGCGATAGGGCGTGCATGCCTTTTGTGGCCCTGCATTGTGCAGCCTTATCGGAAGGTGTATTGGAAAGCGAGCTCTTTGGCCATGAAAAAGGGGCATTTACGGGAGCTGTACAGTTGAGAAAAGGGAGATTTGAACTGGCTGACGGCGGCACGCTTTTTTTGGATGAGGTGGGCGAGATGAGCTTAAAGGTACAGGTTAAACTCCTTCGGATTTTAGAAAAAGGTGAGTTTGAGCGTGTCGGCGGAGAAAAGACGATAAAGGTGGACGTGAGGCTGATTGCAGCAACCAATCGAGACCTTGAAAGAGAAGTTTCCGAGGGAAGATTCAGGGAAGATTTATTTTATCGCTTAAATGTCATAACGATCCATTTGCCGCCGCTCAGGGAAAGAAGAGAGGACATCCCCCTTCTCTCAAATTTCTTTGTCATCAAATATGCAAAGAAGTATAAGAAGGAACTTAAGGGTTTTACCCCTGAGGCAATGGAGGCGCTGTGCGCATATCACTGGCAAGGGAATGTAAGAGAACTGGAAAATGTCATCGAAAGGTCTATCGTTCTCTGTAAAAAAAGCGTGGTTGCCGTGGACCATTTGCCCAAAAATATTGTTCCAAACAAGGAAGATAGATCGACGATCAAAATCCATCTGGGTACTTCATTAAAAGAAGCCGAAAAAGAGATCATTCAGAAGACGCTGTTCATGACAAACGGCAGTAAAAAGGAAGCCGCAAAAATACTGGGGATATCCAGCAGAAAGATTGAATATAAAGTAAAAGAATGGAGTTAGAGACGAAAATTTTTCATACCCTTTTGCCCTGACACACCACATTTCCGCAAATTTTTCACGTAAGACATACTTCCCACTGGCCGCCTTTTTACGAATCACCTCATTTGAAAAAATAAAATTACTGTCAACCTCTGTCTGCGCAAATACTTCTATCTATTCAGGCAACGCTCCTTTCCCTGTTGGCACGGGGATTGTTAATCTTCCATATATTAATTCTCGTAATTTTATTCACGGGTAATTTCATGATAAAGCCAAGATTGCTCCTGGTAGATGACGATAAAAATACCCTCGAAGGTTTGGTAAAAATACTGACGCGTGATGGATTTTCTGTGTCCGGTGTGTTTTCGGGGTGCGAGGCTTTAACTCTTCTCACCAGGAAAAAGTTCGATATCGTCATAACGGATATGAAATTGCCAGGAATGGGAGGGTTATCCCTCATTCATGAAGTCAGAAAAACGGGGATGCCAATGTCAATAGTAGTTATTACAGCGTATAGTTCCGAAAATACAGTCGCGGAGGCCACAAAATGCGGGGCAGACTACTATCTGACGAAACCGGTAAATATTGTGGAATTAAAATCGGTATTAGAAGGGCTATGGGAAAGGCAACAGCTCATTGCACAAAATCCTATACGAAAAGAAGAACTAATGGGTAAATTTAATCCATTAATTAAGAATAAACAGAGTAATGGAATCGGACAATCTGATCATGAGAGGGGGTAATATATGTGTTAATTCTATCAACTGCCATGTGCATAGTAACGAACAGTAGTCTTTATTTGCGTAATTTATTTAAAGAAGGGAAAAAATAATGAAGGTATTAAGAAAGTTATTGGGACTAACAACAGCAGCTTTATTTATGGGTATTACAACACATGCCGTGCTATCAGATGTTTCTGCAGAAGAAGCAAAACAAACCGCGGCCTGGAGTCTTCCTGACGAAGAACAGAATTTGTTGAATGTAACCAACGGCGATGTCCTGGGAGAACGTGGAAAGGATGGCGTATGGGAGTACCACCTTTACACCACAGATGGATACATAGAGATGGCCAACGGTGAATTGGTATGGGTCTTTGGTTACACGCATGCCAAGGATAGCTTTAGAAATGTGGGAGAAGTAACTACAAAAGAGCAGGCAGCAGAATTGTTAGAGCCGGTTAAAGTGCCGAGTGACCCTGTTCACCTTTTTGTTGGCGAGAAGGTACGAATCACTTTACATAATACAGGTATGCATTGTGCAGCTGAACATTCGGGAATTAATCACGTTGCACATACCATTCACTTTCATGGTCTGGATTTAACCCCTTCTGTTGATGGTGTACCTTCCCTGCCGGTGGACCCCGTGCTGGAACATAAATCTTTTACCTACGAGATAACTCCACAATATGAAGGCTCTTTTATGGGGCATTGTCATGTGGACAGCTTCAACCATATTCTGGCGGGTATGTATTTTCCTATCATTATTCATCAGGACAGGTCAAAGACGGCCTATGGGTACAAGTACGATCGTGATTATACCCTGTTTTTTAGCGAATTATCTTCCACGGCAAATGAACAACTACAAGAGGTTGGTGTTGTTCATGGAATACAGGATTGGAAGGCCGATTATTTCTTGATTAACGGCAGGACGTTTACTGATAATCTGTATAATCCCCGTTCGGTGATAAACGACCCACGTTCAAGGATTGTGGCTTATGAAGATGAAACAGTCCTGTTACGCCTGATGGCTATTGGTGCTGACCACGTCTTTTCTATCCACCCACATGGTTACCACATGGAAGTAGTTGCATTGGACGGCAGGAAATTAAAGTCGACGTATGATAAAGACACCATTTGTATTGCCAGCGGTGAACGAATTGATGTGTTAGTAAGAATTCCTCACTTTGCAAGCCAAAGGAAATGCTTGTCCTGCAACTTAGGTGCGGGTATCACGATCATGCATGATCATAACCTTCGGGGCATGGTCTCAACGGGCAAATATCCTATGGGTGCTTTGACAATCTTTGATGTAAGAAGCAAGGCTAAGGCTGCACAGCCAGAAGCCCCGGTAAAGACAGAAGGCAGGCCGTATAATCCTCTGGAACATTAATGATGTTGTGGGAAATCCACGGTGGCCTCCCGCAGGGCTTGAACCTGCGGGAGGTATTTCCAATCCTCAATCCAGCAATAATACTATTGGCTCCTTTCACTGTCCGGTGCATCCCGGATTGTTTCAACCTTTTCCAAACAACAGTTCTACAACCAGCCTCTAAAACACCTGAACCGACAAAAAGTCCTTGTCTCCTGCATACTGCATTCTTTCCTTATTTTTCTCAAAATAATTGATTTTTCTTTTGCATATATCCTTTTCATAATCTGGAGAAGGCAACAATCTCCTTGTAGCCTTTATTACCTCTTCTCCTTTGCCACTATCTAATTCATCATGCCGTTTCTTTGCCCAGTGATTCATCTTCTCTTTATCATGACCCAAAATACCCTGGCAACATTCCAGTAATGCTCGCTGGCATGATAAAGGTCAATAATCTGAATGGCTCAGGAAAACTCTTCATCGGCAACATTCCATATCCATGGAGCGCCATCTCCTATTACACAAATCTTTTCCGCCCCCGGTAAACCACAACGCATTGCCTCACCATAAATCCTTGTGCTAAATTCATCTGCCCTTTCAATGACGCCAACATAGCTGGTAGAAACTTCATTTAACCACTCTTGTCTTCGCAATTCCATCTTCACCTTTACCATGTCTGCCTACTGTCTCCGATTTAACTACAGGCACACCGGTGCCATCCATGCAAACATACATTGTCGGGAAGGACT
>JAUPKS010000089.1 GCA_030837315.1 Planctomycetota bacterium | reverse complement strand
CCCGAAGAATACGAAAATTATTGTGACAACGAGATACCCAATTAAGGAAAATTGTGAACATATTACCTGATTTATTCATACAAAACATTGGACAATTGGTAACGGTTACAGGCGCATCCCATAAACCTAAAACTTTCCATGGTATGAATGAAATTGGAATTATCCAGGATGGGGCCGTTTTTATAAAGGATGGAAATTTTATTGATATAGGCACAACCAAAAAACTAAAAAAAAAGTATACCGGTGCAAACATAAAAATCATTGATGCGGCAGGAGCAGTCGTCTTACCTGGTTTTGTGGACAGCCATACTCATGCCGTTTTTGGCGGAAATCGTACCGGTGAGTTTGTCCAACGCATTCAGGGAAAGACCTATTTGGAAATTCTTAAAAAGGGTGGAGGAATAGTAAATACCGTTGAACAGACGCGTAAACTAAAATTTAAAAAACTTGCAGAGACGTCAAGGAAATATCTCGACACTATGCTTTTACATGGTACAACCACAGTGGAAATTAAGAGCGGATACGGACTCGACATAAACACCGAACTAAAAATCCTTAAGGTCATACATCATTTACAAAAAACACATTCCATGGATATCGTAGCTACTTTTTTAGGCGCTCATATGATTCCGCCAGAATATAAAAACGATCCCGACACCTATATTAAGTTAGTATGCAACGTGTTACCAAAGGTAAAATCTTACGCAACTTTCTGCGACACTTTTTGTGACGTGGGGGCTTTCAGCATAAAACAATCAGAAAGAGTTCTCAAAACAGCAAAATCGTTAGGCTTTAGATTAAAGATACATACAAATGAATTTGAGGATATTGGCGGTGTGTCGTTAGCCATTCAATTGGAAGCGGTATCAGCGGATCATCTTGACAATATCAAACATCGTGATATAGTAAGACTAAAAGAGAGCAACGTTATTTGTGTTCTGTTACCCGGTGTACCGTTTTTTCTCATGAAAGATACCTATGCACCAGCACAAAAAATGATAGAAAACGGTTTGCCCATTGCACTGGCAACCGATTTTAATCCTGGTACATGTCCATGCGAAAACATGCAGATGATCATCACATTGGCGTGCATCAAGATGGGTATGACACCTGTCCAGGCAATTAATGCCGCGACGATAAACGCAGCGCACGCTATAGGCATGGCACATCGGCTTGGAAGCATAGAACCAGGAAAACAAGCTGATATGATAATTCTCGGCATCCGGGATTACAATGAATTACCTTATTATTTTGGCATGAATCATGTAACAATGACGATAAAAAGAGGCAAGGTAGTTATGGAGAACAAGCGATTGATACCTTAATACCAATCACCAGTGTTTTTATTCCATTAATCTTAATCAAATTTATCACACGCAATACCCATTAAAAAAAAGGACATTTATGAAGATAAACTACGACAAAAAGGGCTGGAGAGTAATTTTCATTCTTTTCATAGGTACCATTTTATCAATCAAATTATCCGATAGTTGCCGCGCAGCCGAAATAAAGAAGGCGCAGCCACCAGTACATGGCGTAACAATTGTATCTCTCGATACGCCACTACGCTCAACTATTGGAAGAAAGGTCAATATTGAAGTGGTTGTTGGCAATGAAAGGGCGTCGAATGTAACAACCATCTTAACGATAACATGCCCTACAACAAAGCAACAAATAGGTAGAGAAGCAGAAACACTCAACGGTCTATCTTCTCAGAAAATCACCTATAGCTGGAATACCGACGGGTTAAAAGAAGGAACTTACGTCATACGGGCAGAATTAGAAAAAGTACCGGAAGAAACAAACCTCGATGATAATGTGAGGCAGATAGAAATACTCTTACAACGATAAGCAATTCTCCCCCTGTGTTATTTGATTACCTTAATAAATCTAACAGACGTGGGTACTTTAATTTTAATTACGAGCAAAATATTTCTTAATTGTTTTGTCCTTTTAATCGGTCGTATTCAGCAAATTCTCTATCCGCATCAGTCTGCATCCCTTTCTTTTTGTAAGCAAGGCCTAAGTTGTAATGGACATTGGCCAAGTCAGGTTCAATGGCTGCAACTTTCTGGAATTCCTTTATTGCTTCTTCATACATCCCCTTCTTACCGTAAACTATCCCCTTCTCGTTCATCTTTTTTATGTCTATGCCACTACCCTTTTCACCCATGTGCCCTTCAGATTTTTCCCCCTCAGCCAGTACGGGGGGATAAACTTGTACATGAGACGTGTTTTCTATCTTTTCACTTCTAGTACCTTTTGTACCTGTTGCTAATGCTTTTTTTGCTGTACTTTTTGGTTTCGTGCTAGTTTTTTTTTGTGCCGTCTTTACACCTGATTTTTTTTGAGCTACCGCTTTTGGTTTTTTTGAAGTTTTTGCCACAGTAACCTTGCTTGACAACTTTTTATACGCAACCTCCAAAGATGTAGCCTTTTTCTTTAATTTGGCATGCTCTTTTTCTAACGTAGACTGTTTAACCTTCATTTGTGTATATGCCTTGTTTAATTTATCCTTTTCCGACGCAAGCATATTGACCCGCCCTTCGAGATTTTGACTCATGGACTCAAGGTTATCTGACTTTTGCTCCAATCCACCAATAGTTCGACTGAGGCCTGACTGATATTGGGTAAATGCACTACTTTTAACCCGCTCCGACTGTTTCGCATACTTGTATGAATTTTCCTCACTCAGTGCTATCTTGTGATTTACGGCTGTTATTATCAATGCCAAAAGAACTACTATTTCAATATATTTAAGTTTCATCAATTTCTCCATAATCACTATCTTTTTCCTCCTGTAAAAAGACGGAAGACAAATTTATTTACAAATAGCTACTATGTCAGCGCAGCAAACGACAATAGGCGATAATACTATCAAAATATTTTACATATTGCAATCATTTGAGTTAACACGACAGCCTTGTTCTAGAGGATATATTACATCTACAAAGAGATTTTGCAAGTAATTTCAATTGTTATTTTAAAATTTTTTCATGTCACAATATCCGAACATGCTTACTGATGAAGAGACAGGGTGTTTTTTGCATTGACTTATTCTGTATTTATTAGGTAGAATTTTCTTGTGCATAACTTTCTACCAACCCTTTAAGGAGTACACGCAGATGAAAAATAAAAAAGACAAGAAGAGTATTTGTTTTGGATGTAATTATGCGATTGTCTTGGATAGTAAAATTGTTTTTTGTAACATCCTTATGCGTGATGTGGCATACAATTCTTGCACTGCCTTTGAACGCAATTGGCAGATAGATGACATTGTTCCAGAAAAGACGAAAGAAAGAAAAAAAAGACATTAAAGTATTGTAATTCCTGAGCTATACTGAAAATAAAAGCGGATAGTGCTATGTAAGACTATCCGCTTTTATTTTATAAAATTTGTTTCGTAATTTGCACCAACACAATCTTTTGTACACCAAAAGGCTCCCGTAAAATATACGGCTTCCTTACTTTCTAAAAATTCTCTTAACAACGCTACCCATGGCGTTCTAAGCAAATTTTAATCTATCCCCCCTATCGGCATTATTATCCTGAGGAGCCGTTTTTATCTTCAGGTCTTCATCAACACTGGATAGCCACATTCCATATCCTTCGATCCATGGTTAAAAGTGAAGGCTATCTTAGGTGTGCTACCGCAGATTTGTTAAGAAATATTCACAAAAAGTTGGATTGTTAACATTGATTATTTTACGATTCTTCAACCGGTGCAGTGTCAAATTCTATTGACTAGATTTTTCATATATGCTATATTTAGCAGGCTATTTACTAGATTTACGTTCTACCATAATGAGAATATGTTGTTTTTTATGCTCTTTTTTATAGTTCGTAGAGTCAAATAGCCTTTTCAAGTTATACTGTCTTAAAAAATATACAAGATACGTGACGATCAGAGAATGCCTGAAGATCTGTTATTTAGCAATTTAATTCATGGAGAAGAAAATGAAAGAAGAATTTGCTCAGTTTAAAAAACTCCTCCTTTCCTTAAGAGAAAAACTCGTTGGAAATGTAGATTCTATGCAAGGGGAGGCATTAAAAAGATCCAGGCAAGATGCATCTGGAGACCTATCTAACGTTCCAATACACATGGCTGATGTGGGCACAGACAATTATGAAAGAGAGCTCATGATTGAGCTCATCCAAAATGGAGAAGAAAGCCTCCGCAATATTGATACTGCTTTAGAAAAGATCGAGGAAGGCACTTTTGGTATTTGTGAGTCATGTGAGAAAAAAATAAATAAGGAACGATTAAAGGCCGTGCCGTATGCATCACTCTGTATAGATTGTAAAAGAGAAGAAGAGATAGATAACGTTTAAAATAACTTTTATGAAAAACACTGCTACATTTGTTGTTGCTACTACGGTTGGTGTTATCCTGGATATAGTATCAAAATGGGTCGTGTTTTCAAAAATCAGTGAATTCGACAAAATAACTTTAATACCCGGATTGATCAATATATTGTGCAGTAGAAATGAGGGTGTTGTTTTTGGGCTGTTTCCCGGTAAAACCAACATATTTATAATTTTTTCAATTATAGCAATTGCTATAATTATATATATTTATATTAAGTCAGACAAGGTTCTTTTTGCATCGAACCTTGCATTAGGTCTTATTCTGGCAGGGGCTATAGGAAATTTATGGGACAGGATATGGTATGGGCATGTAAGAGATTTCATAGATTTACATATTGGCAACAAATACCATTGGCCTACTTTTAATATCGCTGACAGCCTCATCTGTATTGGTATATCTTTTATGGTTTTTGCTTCCTTTTCTGCTTCAAAACCAAGTACGTCTGACTAAAAACCATTTCTTGTCAAGTCACGATATCTTTTTAATAAGTCAAGAGTAGCTTTCCCAGGCTTACCTGTACCAATTATCCGCCCATCAATTTTTACAACGGGTATAATTTCAGCAGCAGTTCCCGTTAAAAAACATTCGTCGGCAATATATAAATCATATCTGGTCATTAAATACTCTTTTACCTGAATCCCCATCTTCGTGGCCAATTCCATCACAACGTTTCTAGTAATACCAATTAATATTCCAGCGCTCGCCGGGGGAGTCAAAAGGGTATTGCCTTTAAAAATAAAGATATTATCACCTGCACACTCTGCTACATAACCATCCTTGTTGAGCATTAAGGCTTCCCCAGCCCCTGCCTGAAGAGATTCAAGCTTTGCCAGGATATTATTCAGATAATTGAGAGATTTGATCTTTGGATCAAGGGCAGAAAAATGGTTTCTAATCGTAGCAACGGTTACGACGTCGAGTCCTTTTTCATAAAGTGCTTTTGGATATAATTCGATTGTATCAGTAATAATGATAACCTGTGGCGTTGCGCATTTATTTGGGTCTAATCCGAGTTTCCCAACACCTCGGGTCACAACAAGACGTATATAGGAGTCCGTCTGATTGTTGGCCTCCATTGTCTTTTTTATAGCACTTGCCATTTCAGCCTTTGTTATGGGTATCTTCAGAGCGATAACCGCCGCAGAGTCATAAAGTCTATCTAAGTGTTCCTCCAAGGTAAATATTTTTCCATTATACGCACGTATTCCCTCAAACACTCCGTCCCCATAGAGCAGCCCATGGTCAAAAACGGATATCTTAGCGTCTTCCTGAGGAAGTATCTGACCATTTATATAAATTTTTAATCCCATCGCTATACTTCTTACTCCTTTCTCTTCTTATTCCAAAATGCATCCATCTACAATCCTGATAACTCGGCCGGCATGTTTTGCTATTTCCTCATCATGGGTAACAATTACGACCGTTTGGTTCAGCGTTGTATTCAAATTCCAAATCAATTCAAGAATTTCATGGCCTGTCTTTGTGTCTAAATTACCTGTGGGTTCATCACACAACAACACTTCTGGATTATTAATAAGTGCCCGTATGATGGCAACCCGCTGCCTTTCTCCACCAGAGAGTTGCGAAGGTTTATGAGTTACCCGGTCTCCCAGACCTACCCTTCCCAACAAGGAAATTGCCCTTTCTGTGTAACTTTTCGTTGCCGCCTTCCTGCCTGAAAACCTACTTCCAATGAGACCGGGGAACAAAACATTCTCTAATGCGGTAAAATCAGGCAGAAGATGGTAAAACTGGAAAACAAAACCGAAATTACGGTTACGAATATCGGCCTGTTTCTTCGCACTTAACTGAGTCAGATTTATCCCTTTGTATATTACAGAACCGGCAGTTGGAGTATCTAAAATCCCAAGGATATGCAATAGCGTACTTTTCCCGGCACCAGATACACCCACAATTGCTACAATCTCGCCTTGTTCAATGGATAAGTTAATCCCTTGCAGGACAGGCACCGTGCGTTCACCATTCGCGTATTCTTTAAATAAGTTTACCGCCTGTAATAGGCTATCACTGTTTGTAATATTCTGAGACACCATAGTGGGATACAATAAACTTTTATTTTTTAAACAGAAGGTTGTGACTATATCATACCTGTAAGTGTTAGTCAATTTTTTATTTAATGCTACGCCAGTGAGTCGATGCCTCGATTGGCCAAAGCATCGGCAATGACATTTTCCTCTCTACGGACATGGTGAATCTTCCACGCAGGTATTTTATTCAGCAGTTTCGTAAGTTCATTATAGAGAGATAAAATGTTTGGACTCTTTACGCGGTACACACCGTTGAGTTGCCGTACCAGGAGTTCACTATCAGTCTTAAAATTTACTTTCTTGGCATGATAGGCAATGGCCTTATGAGCCGCAAGTATCATGGCCTGGTATTCAGCAACGTTATTTGTGGACTCCCCAATAAACCTGCATACTTCTTCAACAAGTTGATATTTCTCGTCGAAGATGGCTACACCAATACCCGCCTTACCCGGATTCCCTCTTGATGCCCCATCGGTGTGAATGATAAGTTCGCCAAGGCCTTTCAGTCCCCGCTGCGGAATGTCGCGGTGCGGCAGGCAAGTATCAACTGACTCTTTTGTTTTTTTCGTTTTTAAAATTTCCAGAAAGAGCGTATCGATCATTTTCCGGGTAATGGAGGGGTTTTCCTTGATCAACTTTTCTGTATCCAGGTATTTCGATATCAGTACCACTAATTCCTGTGGAGGTATATTTCCCATGGTATAACAACTCTCCTTCAAGGCTGGTTCAATCAAGGACGACTGAACCAGCAAAAACCGAGCAAAAAAAATAACAATCAGACGAAGACATTAAGCTCAAAACTTATGGCTCATTCTAAAAATCAATTCTACGAATAGCAAACATTTTTAAACTATTCTCATCCTTTGGTATAATTGGTTTTTTCTTGAAACAGCTCACGTTTCAACGTAACATAAGTCATAAAGCAACGCAGCCGCAACCAAACATCCCCCTTAGACCCAAATTCTTGAGGGATTGGGATATTTTCAGATGAAATTCAATACAAATAGTATCCTCATATTTATTTCAGAAAATGAGGGTGGTACCAGCAACTCAACAATGAAAATTGAAAATAAATCTAAATGAGAGGAGTGTTTTAGCGTGGCAAAGATTATCTCATTTATTAACTATAAAGGCGGTGTTGGTAAAACAACCACCACCTATCATATCGGATGCGCCCTGGCACGATTTCACGACAAGAAGGTTTTGCTCATCGATACCGATCCTCAAACCAATTTGACTTTCTTGTGCACTATTCCAGAACGATGGGAGAAATTTAAAAGGGACCATGGAACGGTATCAAGTTTGTTCCATGCGTATTTGAATAATACCCTGGATACTTTTGATATAAATAAGATACTATGGAAATTCCCTGT
>JAUPKS010000010.1 GCA_030837315.1 Planctomycetota bacterium | reverse complement strand
TGGCACTCCCATTCTCACCAGTTCTATTAAACCAGCGTGCATAATCGATGACATTTCTATGATAACAATGTCCTCACCCCTGTATGCTATGACCTCGAACAGCAGTTTGTTTTTAACCAAACTCCTTATTTCTTTCGAGGTAACCTGAATTGTATACATTTGTTCTCTTTTTATTGATCTCATCTTTTTTCAACTACTCCTTTTCGTTTCACTGTTTCACTTATTCACTTTATACTCGCCCGGACATCTCGGGTGTAATTTTGAATGTCCTGATATTGACCATAATATGCTAAGTCGGACCCCCCGATCCGCTCTGAGCGCCCATGCATTCGCAGCCAGAAATCATTTAATGCGCCGTTATCAGTAAAGGAGCAATTGTCAATGAGCCGCTCAACCCGGGCAAGCTCATCTGGTTCAAGCTCATCCTCCGCCCAATTGACACAGTCAAGGCAGACGACCTCGCCCCCGTCCATACAGACCATCCCGCGATCAGTAAAGGGGTTACCACAACAATCGCAGAGATCGGATGGTTCACCGAACTCCTCTTCATTGTATTCACCATTACATTCATTCATACCATCGTATTCAGATGGTTCAATATAATAACCCATCCAGTAATTGCCATTAACATCAATGCCCGCTTTCCGGGCAAATCCTTCCCGCTTGTATAACGTTACATTTGTCATTCTACTTCTCCTTCTCCTTTAGGGTTTCAAATTGGTTTACCAAAACACCCGAAAATGTAAAGACACCGTCCGATCCGTCATTGGACAAACTGTCCGTATAACGAATCACCCTGTCCTGCCAGCCAATAGACGGTTTACGTCCCTTTACACTTAACCATAAAAAAACCCGGCCGGGAAAACCCGGCCGGGTTTGTTTTTCGCTCTTCTTGAATTACCTTAAATTACAATGTTTTATTTGTTTGCCGCATCAGCTTTCTGTACTTCCGAATCGTTCAAATCCCTTAAAGCCTTGACGGCACTATATGATACTTTCTTGCCGTTGACGATCTTATTCTTTGCATCCCATTCGTCAGGATATGTTTTCTTAAAGTATCCTTCCCAACTTGAAAAACCCTCCGGCTTAGGTGGAGTTTTACTCTTTTCACCATTGCTATCACCATTACCATCTTTCGGCTTTTCTTTCGGCTTTTCTTTCGGCTTTGCCATATCCTTTGTCATGATATGTACCGCTGTTTGCGGTACAAACCATTGCCATACCTGTACCATTATGGTTTTTGGATTGGTACGAATTGTTTTCGTACCGTCGGCCGGGTCCGGCGTATCCTCCGGTTGATCAGCCTTGTAATCAGGATTTGGTATCTCTACCGGCTTATAACTTCCTTCAATCCATAAAGATACGAAAGTTATCCCCGAATTTTCGGGTGGGATGGGAAGTATATCCTGCTTAACTAAATGTGTTAAAGCGTTTTTACATCCCGATTCATGCTCCGTCTTAACCGCCATGAACTTTTTGGCAGTAAGCTTTGACATAAGATCATTCATTGTCGCAGCGACCTCTTCTGCCGTCATATCCATACTTTGCAACATCTTGACCATCTTAGCAGATCCAAGTGTTTCAAGTTTACCAAGCAAGTATTCATTCACATTAACATTAACAGTAGCATTAGCAGTATTTTCTGACATTTTAATTACTCCTTATACATATTAGATTTTTAGATAACAAAAGATTCGCATAACCTGTAAAGCGTGTATGCAATCCAAAAAGAGCGAAGCGCCTTATGGCACGTGCCAAATGGCAAGTATATGGTATTGCAAGTATTATGCCAATTGTAAACCCAATAACCATGCGATTCCGGGTAAAATGGTAAAGCCTTAAACTGTGTAAAAAAGTACACAAATCATGTAAAGGGGCATGAATAAACGATCCGGGACGTTACATTTTTGATACACTGTGTTTACACATACACAAGTGTTAAGTAGTGTATCATTTTTGCCACACTTTTGCCCGGCATGATTCTTGCATACAACATTTTTGATACGCCCGTATCAATAAAGCCGCACCATGCCTTATTCCACGTGAATTAACTTTGTTTTTTAAGTTAATTGCTTAACTTTGTTTGTTTGGCACGATTCCTGCATCAGGTAAACGCCAGATAATACCGGACCCGGATCCGGTTCAAAAAATTTCCGAGTTGTGATTTTTTTGTTTATTGTGTTATTGGTTTACTTCTCTTTATTCCTCTGCTTTACATAATTGGTAAACCAAGAAAAAAAAAAAACACAATTCGCAAAAATTTGCGCCCATTGAAAACTTTTACTTTGCCAATAAATTGGTTTATTGGTTTATTTACAGAAAGATTCTGACATATTCTGCACGTAATGTCACTTTATGTGTGGTAAAATAAGGTAAAATAAGGTATGGATAACGTGCCATAAAACGTTACCGGTTGACGTATACGTGATTATATATGTGGTACGTGGAATCCCATACGTGAAAGGGATAAGAAAGCCACCGGCAAGGCTTTTTGTGATTATGGATGTGCATTATTCCTTATTGTATCCCTTATTGTAAAGCCAATATCCATAAGGCTTTACAGATTATCAATTATATGGTGTAATCTGCATGATGGGATGTTTGGAAAGGATATCCATTAATGGATGGAAGAGCAATGTCAATACGATATGTCAACATCATGATGGCAATCTGGCAAGTTGTCACATCGCAGAATGAAAGGATGGCTATATGGCAATGGGATGGCGGGGGAGTCGCTGCCCCCTCGCGAACATGGGGTGGGGGGGAATACTCGCCCGCCCATCGGCTTGCTCTTTTATCGTATTAACAAACAATGTTAAGTTAATTAATTTACATTACAATACAACAGCATAATTGCGTAATTGGTGGATCAATTCCCGGGATTTTCACAACATAAATAATTTCACAAAAGTTCAAGAAAGTTCTTGACAAGTGGGGGTGGTTTATGATATAATATAAGGTACATATAAGTGGGTGTCCCTTTACTGTTCAGACTGATTGGGGAGTATCTATGAAGACCAAGCAATTAGCGGATACGATGATAAACATGGCGAAGCCTTACTATTCTGAGGAATTGGATAGGGCTGCTGATGCTGTTATAGATTCTATATCCAATGTAATTGATCCGATTGAAACATCGGGTCGGGTTGCTCTTGCCTCTTTACTGCGTTCAGTGGCTTCGGGCGAGATGGTTGGGAACGCATCGTACAATTTTCTTTCCGCGCTTGCACAGAAGAAAACGCCAAATCCCGTACAAAAGATTGAAGAGTATCAAAAGGTTGATATGAGAATGGTAATATCGGATCTTGTAGCTTCAAGCCCTTCTATACTAGAAGAGATGAAAACAAAGGCTCTCGAAGCCCGCCTAGAGATAAGGGAACGGTTACGGATTGCCGATGGTCTCCCTTTACATGTATTGCCGTCCGATAAATCTAATGAGGTTATTAGTGCATTGCCCCCAGAATCTGAAGAATTAAAAAAGCTACGGGACGGCTCGGTGGGAATAGAATAAACATGAAATGGTTTGTCAGGAACGGACTAAGCATGAAAGGATAAAAGGTGAATCTTTCTCGTAGAACGCATTTTTCTCCGCCTTCCTTAGAGGAAAGAGGGCGTAATATTGAAATGATAAAATGGGGATGGTTCAGGGCTAATGAGTATTCGCCATCCGAACCGCAGATGGCGTTACACCTATCCCCGGCAAGATACAGGATGGCGATTGCCGGAACAAGAGGTGGGAAGTCAAGATTTGCGGGAGAGGAGGCAACCTGTTATTTATTTGCAGGTGCTACAAGGATATGGATAGTAGGGCAAACTTACGCTTTATGCGAGAAGGAATTTAGATATATATACGAGAGGATGACATCTCCACAGGCGGCGGCTCTGTTTGGCGGCGAAAGCCCTTTAGAGTCTGCGACATACAACGAGAAGGGTGGGGATATGCACATCAGAACTAAGTGGGGTGCTGAGGTCAAGTGTATATCACTTGATAAAGCGGAACTGGCGGCTTTAGGTGAAGAAATTGATCTTCTGATATTATCAGAATCTGCTCAGATAAAGAAGCCGAAGTATGTATATGAGCGATACCTTAGAGGTAGATTAGCGTCAAGACAGGGCGATTTAATAATACCAACTACACCGGCAGGGAAAATACCCCGTCATGATCCTGATGGGTGGCTTTATACCATGTATGATAAAGGGATGTCAGGGGAAGACCCTGAATACTTTGCCAGACAGTGGGCAAGTTGGGAGAATCCTGAGTTCAAAGAAGATCCGTATAAATTGCGGCAGGAGATGAACCCTAAGATATTTAGTGAACAATACGAGGGAAACTTCGTAGTATTTTCGGGAGCGATATATGAGGATTTTAATGTGCAAGTGCATGTTGTACCTCCTTTTAAGACGCCGATACAGTGGCGAAGATATGAGAGCATTGATCCGGGCTTTTCAGGAAAATGGTTTTGGTTGGCGGGAGTTATGGGCTATAATGATAGTTTTTATGTCACTAATGAATATTCAGCCACAAAGACTCGTTATGAGGATCATGTTGCCGCTATGTTGAACAAAAGAGAAGAAGAATACGGGATGGTGCCGGGAACATGGAATCGTTCTAAACCTAAGGACTTTATGGTTACTACATATATAGACCCCGAAGATCCGCAATGCGCTTTAGAATTGGCGGGATATGGGGTTGGAACAATACCTGCTAATAATGATGTTCATGTAGGTATAGATAGGGTTTCGAGGCGGCTCAAATACTCGTCCTCCAACCCTCCCCGCCTTTATATTTCTGCGGATTGTAAGGAAATAATTGAGGCGTTACAATTTCATAGTTGGGGAGAAAAAGAGAACGTCGAGATAAGGAAACCTAATAATGATAGGTGGAAACATGCCTGCGACTGTTTGAGGTATATATGTATGGGATCGTTGATGCCGTCTGAAAGAAAACAAGTAGATGTTAATAAAGAAGAGACATTGTGGGAAATAATGATGGCATCTCGGACAGATAAGAAACATCCATTTGATATGACTCATACGGATAGGAGGGGCGGTAATGGTGTTGGATCGGTTTGGTAGTATGAAATTTGAGAGATATAAATATATTCCAAAAATTAAAGAGAGAATTGTTATTGCTACTCAACTAGATGAAGAAACAGAGGTAGAAAATGTGTTTGGAATCCAGCATGGAAATATTAATGATTACCTTGTTATCAATAATTCTAGTGAGAAATATATAATTGAACGTAAGGTTTTTGAGGAGAATTACGAAAAATGCCAGTGACATATACACCTAAAAAGGGTCTTGCTAAACCTATACGAGATAGTATACCCCCGACTAAGTTCATATTGAAAGATCATCTTAATGATAACTGGGATAGGTTGGATAATGATACGGCTGATAATGTTGCGGAGATTATAACAGAGCAGTGGGATTTTCAAGGTGGGGCATTATTTCGGGGAATCCCGTGGTTTGATGTGCGCTCATATGGGGCTTTAGCGGATGGTTCGGATGATACCGCGCACATTCAGGCTGCTATTGATGCTGCCGAAGCCGCTGGGGGCGGGAGTGT